>CBDTUP010000242.1:0-4741 GCA_965363685.1 uncultured bacterium
GAGACTGACCATGTGCCTGGGCGTTCCCATGCGGGTAAAAGAACGCTGCGTCGGGGTAATCGAAATCATCGGCATCTCAGACCACAGTTTCGAAGATGCCGTCTCCCAGGGTGTAGCCAAGGCCGCCGAAACCGTCAAGGGCATCACCGGCGTCGAGGTAACCAACCAAACCGCCCGGGTGAGGGACGGCAAAGTCGTGCAATACCACACGACTCTGAAACTGGCCTTCGCCGTCAAGTAGCCGACCCCCATCGACGCCACGGCGGCAACACGAGATTGACACAGAGAAGCGGACCCCGAAGGGCCCGCTTCTCGTATGCTCCCAGCCTCCCGTGAGCTAGTTCAGATCGAGATCTATCCACACCAACCTATGGTCGGAACTCGGGAACGGGAACGTGCCGACCAAATGGAAGTATGGATCCGCTTCCAACGGCCAGTACACACCTGCGTCGAGCATCGTCATGCCGACTCTAGGCAGTACGTAGTCGACCCGCAGGTTCCCCGGGCTGGCGGGGTTGAAGTCGGCCGTGTCGAAGGCCGGGTCACCCAGATGAGAGTCGTTCGCCTGACCTTGCAGCACGGACTGCTCAACCCCTCCGAGGCTCGACGGCGTAATCGACGTGTTCACCAGCGGATGCTCTAGGAGCAACTGAGCTGAACCCGGAATGCTGTCTCCATCGAAGGGATCCGAGTTCTGGTCTCCGGCGATGACGAACTGAGCATTATCAGTCAATCCGCCGAATACCCCGTTGTCGTCATATATGTAGCTCTCGCCGTTGATGTAGTCGGCCCAGAAGCGGATCTCATCATGGTTCCGCGTTCCGTTGCGATCCTCGGGACCGTCGAAAACAGGCGGGGTCGGATGGCTCACCAGGAAGTGAACCTTGTCGGAGCCGATCGTCACCGGAACGTCCCAGTGAGACTTGGACGAGAGCCGGACAACCTCCAACTCCTCCGCGGAGAACCAGGCTGTGCCATCCGGGTTCTCCGGCAGCAACGCTCCAGGCATGTCCTTCCACAGGAATGTCTGGAACGTCCGCACCTTCTCGAAGTCGATTGGATACATCGAGTAAACGACCATCCCGTACTGGCCTTCATGGAACCCGAAACCGAACGCATCGTTCGGACCACCGACCGAGCCGTTGTTGTCGAGGTCGAAACCAGACGGAACGCCGGTGTTCGACGGAGCGACATACCAGTACGGATAGAAGATCGGATCGGCACCGTTCTGAGGCAACGCCAGGTAGTTCTCCTGGAAGTACTGAGCTGCCATGCCGTCGGCGTCGTAGTCGAACTCGTTCAAGAGCAAGACATCGGGCCGGTTGCGCTGAATGATCTCCGCAATCGTGTTTGGCTGATCGCTTCCGGGTACGGACAACTCCGTCACCAGGTCTCCGGCACTGAACCGATTCATCGATACGTTGTAGGTCGCGAACCGCTCCGGAGCGCCGGCGATGGCCTTCTGCGCATCCATCCAGGCTTTCTTATACCGATCGATCGCAAGTGCATACTCGCCTTCGCCGACCAATCCGGCTGCATCATCCATTTGGACGACTGCACGATCGATGTACCACTCATCGCCGCCGGCCGCGATTGCGTCCTGGATAGCCGTGTCGGATATCACCGCGAACGCCTCGACGATGGCGTCAATGGTCGCAGCGACGAGATCCGAGTCACCCACTCGCATGAGGCCTTGAAGCGCCTTCTTGCCTTCGTCGAAGGCCTTCTGACCCTCATCCGTGAGATGACTGTCATCGGTCCAATACGCCGGCGCTAGGGCATCCTCGAGGCTTGCGATCGCCTTCTCAATCGACCTGTCGTCCTTCTTGTCCCCGGTAGGCAGCAATCCACCGAGGGTGGCAACTGCATGCCGGAGCGCTTGCGCCGGAGTGGCAACCGTCTCAACGCCCGTCACAACCGGATCATGATCCGACGATCTGAACGCGTCGGGAGCGTAGAACTCGGCCGGATTGAATCGGGTGTCGTAGTCGAGAATGTCCGGCTCATCGGCGTTGATGTGCCAGACCGTCGTCCCGGTCACCTGCGCAGCGGCCGGCTGGTTGGCCATGATGTAGTCCAAGTAGCCCCACTGACCACTGAACACATAGGAGTAGGCGAACTCACCCTGATAGTCGAAGATCAGATCGGAGTAGCCCGCCTGGCGGAAGGCGTCGATCGGATCCTCCATGTCATAGGAGTTCAAGTCTCCGATGATGAAGAAGTCTGCGTCGCCGCTGCCGGTCGGGTCCGTTTGAATCCAGTCCGTCAGCACACCGGCTGCCAGTGTTCTCGTCAAGTTACAGCTGCCCTGCTCGGGATCATCGTCACCGGCGCCGCAACCTGAGCCCTTCGACTTCAGGTGGTTCACGACGGCCGTGAACAGAGCACCATTGCTGTTATCCATGAAGGTCTGGGCGACGGCTGCCCGGTTCTTGTCGTCGTTCAGATTGTTTGGATCCAGGAACGACGCATCATCCAGAACCGCGTGATCGCCGTAGGCCGTCACGCTGGCCGGCTTGTACATGAACGCCACCTTGATGACGTCCGGTCCTGCTGGCCCCGTCTCCAGCGCTGCGTAGGTCCCTGCGCCGATGACATCGTTCACTCCATCCACGAGATCCAACAGAGCCGCGTCGGTCGGATGGTTCTCTATCTCCATCAACCCGACTACATCGGCGTCCATCTCGGCAATGGCCTCGATGATCTTCGTCCGCTGACGCTCGAACTCGAGCGCGTCGTCGGCGCCACGACATGCCTGATCTTCCTGGGGACCGCAGATCGAAGCGCCCGTATCAATCGTCGAGAAGTAGTTCAAGACGTTGAAGGTCGCAATCGTCAGGTTCCCACCCACCGACTCGGGCGAAGATGGCCGCGGATTCGCCGCCACATACTCCGCGCCGGTTGTCGGTTGGATCTTGTACGCACCGAAGTTGTAGTCCATCACGCCGTGCAGGTTCGTGAGTGTGTCACCGCCCCGGAACGAATTCGCAACGTCGAAGATGCTGCCGTCCGGATGCAGAGCCGGCGTCGGATTCTGACTCGTACGTCCATCGTCGAGTGTGATCCGCTCGAGCTGGTTCTGCGCCGCCAGCGCTGCAGCTTCGGCCGAACCAGGTTCGAATACCGCGGTGGGTTGGGCCGCTCGCCCTAGTGTCAAAACGATCTCTCCGAACCGATCGAAATTGAAGTACTCGGAGATTGTCAATGCTTGCGGGAACAGGACCGACATACCCTCGAAAGCCTCGAAGTAACCAGTTCCGGTCGACGGCAAGGTGACCGTGGCCGGTGTCGGAGCCGGGTTTCCACTCGAGATGATCGTCACGTCGGTCAGGTCGCTGATCTCCGTCAGACCGAAGAACTCGGCGACACTTCCAGAGATCGAAACAAGGTCACCGACGGCCACGTCGACGCCGAAGCTCCCGTCGAAGACGAACACGCCGTCGGACGTTGAGAGGTCACCGTCGGCATCCGCGTCCTCCTCCTGGAGGTAGAAGCCGCCTTGGTCACCGTTGTCGGGTGAAGAGTTACTCTGATAATCCCCGACCACCACGGCTTCGACGATCACAGGATCTCCGACAAACGGACTCGCGTCGCCGCTGCCCTGGATCTGCCAGATCTTGTACTCACAGACATTGGCTGACCCAGGCGTTTCATCTCCACCGAAGAATCCGCCGATGACGAACCCATCGCACAAGTAGACATGCCCGGGAACGAACGAACCATCCGGCCCAACCGTATTGGTTGAGTAGACCTGGTCTTCCTCGCCCACCTTTTCGATGAGTGCCACTGAGTCGAGAACCTCGCCCCACGGCTCAGAATCCAGTACGCCGTCGTCATCCGTATCGAGGTCATCCCCATTCGCACCAGTGAAACCGGCAACCACCAGGTGGGTGACGTTGTCGGAGTTCTCGAAGTTGAGACTGGTTGTCTGGTCGGCGGTGCCGAGACTAAAGGTGCTCTCAGCCACTACGAAGAAACCGGACGATGGGATCGTCCCATCCAGCGTCGTGACATTCTCAATGACACCGCTACCGCCGCTGCCATCACCGATGACCAGATAGGTCAATCCGGTCACGGATGCTCCGGCCGCGCCCTCGAGTTCGACGAACTCATCATCGTCCGAACCCGGCTGATCGATACGAATCTCGCTGATGCCGAGCTCAGGAATCACGAGCACACAGTCGTTGGTCGCTCCCGGTGTCCCGAAGTCGCCAGCACCGTACGGCGTAGCGGACTCGCACCAGTTCGCTCCCGCGTTGTTGTCCAATCCAGGATCAATCAGCGCCATGGAGGCACCATTGGGGTCGGGGAAGGTAGCGCCGTTGTCGTATTCGACCCGGTCTACCTCACGCGCCAGGTCGTCAAGCAGCACGACCTCATCAGCACTATTGGAAAGGAACCATCCGCCGCCGTACGAGTAGTCGACGATGACGCCGCCGTTGGTTGCGCTGTCCGCGCTGATGCCGAGCACAACGAAACCCCCGGCCGGTATCTCCAGCGGGCCGCCAGCCGCGATCACGTGGCTGTCAAAATCGGCGTCGGCGATCGTCCAGCCGTTGATGTCTACGGCTGAAGATCCCGGGTTGTAGAGCTCGAACCACTCGCCCGCACTGTCGGCAACGGCACTCGGATTCTGCATGATCTCGTTGATCACGATCTCGGCGACCGGAGCGGTCGCCGCCGTACCAGGAGTCGGAGCTCCCGTGACCCAGGTGGTACCGACGTTCTCCGACGTCTCATC
>CBDTUP010000243.1:0-4740 GCA_965363685.1 uncultured bacterium
GAAGATACGCAACGACGCGCTCGTTGGGGTAGGCCGCATCGAAGCTGATGCGCTATTGACCAAGAACCTGCTGTCCGCCTTTGGACCCGACACACCTGCTGAAGCACGCAACCGGGGGTTCGCCTCCAGACGATGACGAGATTCATCGACATCCATGTCCATCCTCCTGTCGAGGAGTTCCTTCACGGGCCGTTCAAGCCGTATCTCGAACAACTGGCCGATTACTTCGGTCGTCCTCTCGAAGTCATGACCACCGGGGAGATAGCCGATTACTACCGGCAACTGGATGGGAAGGCGGTAATCCTGGCCTGGTCTGCGCAAACGGCAACGGGGAACCCTCCGTTCCGCAACGAAACTGTCGCAGACATGGTGGACGAGGCGCCGGATGTCTTCATCGGATTTGGCTCGATCGACCCTCATCGTGGATCCGCAGCCGTGGCCGCCGTTCATCGAGCCGCCCGGCGGGGGCTCAAGGGACTCAAGTTCCACCCTTCTGCGCAGGCATTCACACCTTCCGAGCGAGAGTTCTATCCGATCTTCGCTGCGGCCGAGGAGCATGGTCTCGTGGTCCTGTCACACACAGGCTTCACCGGATTGGGAGCAGGTACGCCGGGGGGGATGGGAATACGCCAGCAGCATGCCCACCCCATGTATTTGGATGAGATCGCAGCCACGTTCCCGAACCTGCAGATCGTCATGGCCCACCCATCCTGGCCGTGGCAGTCTGATGCCCTGGCAGTCGCACAGCACAAGACGAACGTGTGGATCGACCTATCGGGGTGGTCTCCGAAATACATGAGTGAGGAACTGCTCGGCGCGGTCCGGCGGACCCTGAGCGATCGGACTCTGTTCGGCACCGACTTCCCGTTCATCACCCCGGAGCGATGGCTCGAGGATTGGGACGGCCTTGGTATGCCCGAGGATCTGACCCGAAAGGTGCTCCACGACAACGCTGCCAGGCTGTTGGGGCTGTAGAGAGTCGCGGGTCGCTTGTCGCGGGTTCTCATCCGCCAAGGGCCGTCGCCACCAGCTGTCCGACCAACCCTTCCTTCGTGAAGAAGAAGTGATCGCTGCCGGCGATTACCTCGACGCGGGCATCGATGGCTTTGGCGTATTCGCCGACCTGTCCGACGGTCGTGAACTGGTCGTTGTCGCCGATGATGATTGTGCGGGGCGCGGGAGCGAGGTGGCGGAGTTCGGGCAGTTCGAGGATCAGGTCACTTCCAACGGGCGGAGCGATGCCGGCATACGGAAGATCCGTTCGGTGCTGGGCCGACCAACGGAGAGCGATGACGGAACCAAACGACCACCCGGCGATACCGATCGGCCGATCCGGATGGGTGGCTTCGGCGAGCCGAACAGCAGCTTCCACATCGTTCACTTCGCTCACGCCGCCCCCAAATGAGCCCTCCGAAGCTCCGACTCCCCGAAAGTTGAACCGCAGGACCGCGAAGTCTCTGTCAACGAGAACGTTCTTGACGCGTCGCAGCAACGGAGCATCCATCGACCCACCGTGAAGGGGATGTGGGTGACAGAGAACGGCCACTCGTTTGGCCGCGTCGGGAAGGGACCATTTGTGTTCGAGAACAAACCCGTCGGCAGTGTGGAGCGTTGTTGTCAACGTTGACCACCCCGGAACCAGTAGGTGCCGTCCTCGTAGATGCGCTCGATCGAGCCGCGGCGGCGCAGATACTCGAGGTGAGCAAGCGTTTCCTGGATGGCGAGACGTTGCTCCATGTGACTGAGGTTGGGACGGAAAACCGATCCCATGACATCCCAGGCAGTTTTAGGACCCCACTTGAGTTCCTGGGTGATGGCACCCAACCGGCGCTCGTGGTGGAGGCTGATCTGGCGTGCTCGGGCGCGCCCCCGCTCGATGGTGGGTCCGTGAGCCGGTAGGACGATGCCGGGGTTGAGGAGCTCGACTTTCTCTATCGACTCGAGGTAGTCGCCGAGGTGATCGTTCTCATCACCATCGAATGGGACGAACGGTGAGATGCCCGGCAATACGTGGTCGCCGCTGAAGAGCAGGTCGGTCTCAGAATCGAGCAATGTGATGTGATTCGGTTGGTGGCCGGGGGTGTACAGAACCGACAGGTGTCGGTCATCGGTGAGCGGAATCCGGTCGCCATCTGTGACTGGATGAGTGGGATCGATGGCGGTCGAGTACCAACTCGGTTGTGAGAAACCCTTCTGGAAACGTTCGACGACATCACCGGGGCCCCCGTTCTCGGCCACGATGCCGGTGAGCCTGTCGCGACGCCCCTCCCAGTTGTTGTACCAGCGCACTTCGCTCGGCGTGGACTCGTGCATGACCCAATCGGCGCCGGTTTCCTCGACCAGTCGTTTGGCGATAGCCATGTGGTCGACGTGAAGGTGGGAGCCGATCAGTCGGCGCAGGTCGGTGAGGTTGGCGCCGATGTGTTCGAGTCCGCGCACGATCGCGGTGTATCCATCCTCGGTGTCGACGCCGCAGTCGAGCATCGTCAACCCGTCGGAGCCTTCGAAGATGAAGGAGTTCACCGACCTCGGCGCAGTGAAAGGCAGCGGGAGGGTCAGGCGCCAGATGCCGGAACCGAGGGACTCGATGTGGTCCATCACCGGTGGGTGGTCGATTCCTTGACGACAAAGGTGATGTCGAGGGTCACGGTGTAGTCGGCCGGCGCGCCGGAGGAATCGACGGTCCCTCCGACCTCCACGACTTTGAACGATTGGATTTCCGACAAGGTCTCTGCGGCGCGTCCCAGCACTCCGTTGATGGCATCCTCGATCGAGTCGGGACAACTCCCGCTGAGTCGCACGGTCTTGGTAATCATCGATCCCTCCCTCTGGATGGTTCCTGTCAATGCAAGGTATCAGAAACGATGCACGCGATTGACAGGAATCGCTGCCCGTGTTTCGTGTCAATGCAAGGTATCGGAAATGACACGCGCGATTGACAGGAATCCCATGGTCAGGAGACCACGACCATCAGCCAGATTGCGGATGCCACGAGGATTATGAGGGCGGTGACGATTGAGGCGATGAGTAGGAAACGTGTCTGCATGACCCGGTCAGGGTATCGCGTCGGCGGATGATCACCGTGTCGCTAATCTCGTGCTGCTGACTCAATTCTCCCGGAGGACTCGTGTACGACGTTGTCATCATCGGTGGCGGCCCCGCCGGCTACGCCGCGGCGCTCTACGCCCACAACTACGGCCTCAACACCGCATTGGTGGAGAAGGATGAGGTTGGTGGCACCTGCCTGTTGCGCGGATGCATTCCGGCCAAAGCCTGGCTCCAATCCGCCGAGGTATTCACCACCGTTGCCAAAGCGGCCGAGTTCGGCGTGCAATCCTCCGAACCAACCTTCGATTGGGGGACGGCACTGGCCAGAAAACAGAAGATCGTTGAAGGACTCGTCAAAGGCCTGTCCGGATTGCTCAAGCAACGGAAGGTCGACGTCATCAACGGATTCGGCCGCCTCGATGGACCCAACCGGGTAGTCGTCAACGACGGCGAGCAGGTTCTCGAAACCAAGAATGTCATCGTTGCGACAGGATCGGTACCGCGCACGATTCCCGGCTACGACTTCGACGGTATCCGCATTGTCAGCTCAGACCACGCTCTCGATTGGAAAGCCAGGCCCCAGCGCGTAGCGATCATCGGAGCGGGCGCCATCGGGTGCGAGTTCGCCAGCCTGCTGGCAGATCTCGGAAGCGAAGTCACTCTGCTCGAGTTGATGGATCAGATCGTTCCGGGAGCAGATGCCAAGGCGGCCAGGGAGTTGCAGAAGCACCTCAAGCGCCGCGGCGTCAAGATTCACACAGGGGCATCGGTTGCCGCACCGACCATTAACGACTCGGGAGTCACTGTTCCCTTCGGAGACGCTTCAGTTGAGGTGGACGTGGTGCTGGTAGCCGTCGGCAGGGCACCTGTCACCGACGGAATCGGGATCGAGACGACAAGCGTTGAAACCGACCGCGGCTACCTCGTCGCGGATCTCACCACCATGCTGACGTCGCAACCCGGCGTCTACGCGGTGGGAGATCTCCTGGCTGCAACGCCCCAACTGGCTCACGCCGGATTCGCTGAGGGCATTGCTGCGGTCACCCACATCGCTACCGGCGAGGCGGCGGGACCCGATTACCGGGCCATTCCGCTTGTCGTTTACACCCACCCGGAGATGGCTGAGGTGGGGCTCACGGAAGCTGCCGCGGTAGACCAGGGCTACGAAGTCGAGACCCACTCGCACAGTTTCCTCGGGGTTGGTCGGGCCCAGATCATCGGCCAGAACCAGGGCATGGTGAAACTCGTCGTGCAGAAGGACGGTCCAATAGTGGGCGCCTCCGTTGTGGGTCCGCAGGCCGGAGAATTGATCCACGAATTGATGTACATCGTCGGCTGGGAAGCGCTGCCCGAGGAAGCGGCCGCGTTCATCCATGCCCATCCAACTCTGTCCGAGGCCGTGGGGGAGACCCTGCTCACCTCAACGGGGCGCAGCCTCCACTAGAAGACCACAATCCGATCCGGAATGGACCGGTCGCCGGTATCGTTGCCGGTAAGGACACAAACTGAGAGGACACTGAGAACGTATGGCAACCACGGTCTCCATGCCGCAATTGGGAGAGACGGTCACCGAGGGGACCATTCTCAGCTGGCCGAAAAGCGTCGGAGAGACGATCGCGGTCGACGAGGTACTCGTCGAGATTTCGACCGACAAAGTCGACACGGAAATCCCTTCGCCGGTCGGCGGCATCA
>CBDTUP010000244.1:0-4710 GCA_965363685.1 uncultured bacterium
ACTGCCAAGTGCCATGCCGCTGGCGTTCCGTGACTTGACGGGCGATGTCGGCCACCACGGGGCCGAAACCGGCCAGATCGCCGGCGGACTCGGACAGGTTCATCAATGTCTCGAGATCAACCTGAATATCCACCACTCCCCTGCCCGCACCCCCGGCGCCCTCGCCAAGAGACCCTTCGAGCAGATCGAGAAACACGTCAGCCCGCAGCTGGTCCATCGACCGTGTCTCCCCTTTGGTCTTGAGCCGCCGGGCTAGACGGTGGATCCGTCGACTGATTGCCACGGCCCTGTCGGGAGGAAGATCCATCGCACATAGGTCGGCCGTGCCGGTTGGGTTGGCCTCCAACACGATCCGCCGCTCGTCGACCGCCTCCGCATAGACCCGTTCGGCGTCTTCGGGGGCGGCCTCCAGACACAGCTTCGCTATTGCGGAGCGGAGCTGACCGGTGGTCAACGTCGGCGCCTCCGCCACAATCTGATCGGCCACACTCCGAGCCACCTGTTCGTTCAGATGACTGGTGGTCGAGGCGATGACCCGTGCCTTACGGACATCGATCTCGCCTTGGGCCAGCGCCTGCCAGACACGCGGGAGGCGCTGCCGGGTGTCGAGAGCCAAATCGAGTTCGCTTTCGGCCGCACGCCTGGTCAGCGTCAAGGCGGCCCGAATCTCGGTGGCCGCCGATCGATGCGCCAGTTCGAAGTCATCGTCCAGGTCGTGCATGTGATCCGAGATCGAAACCATCGCCTGATAAGTCTGAGCGGCGTAATGCGAAGCCATTCGCTGGAAAGCCTTCAATGCCACGACCCGGTCGTGACCGGAAAGTTGGTCAACGTCAGTGCGATTCAAGATGGCAGCCAGGAATGGACCGGGTTCCATTTGGTCCAGATCCATTGGGATGATCTCGTGTTCAGTATCGAACATATGTTCGATTGTAGCAAAACGAAACGACAGAAACAAGGGGTTTGTAATAGATTACGGCACGAAACCTGCCGGCGCCGTCCCCGGGCCCACCCCCCGCTCTCTGCGGGCCGGCCCGATTCACAGCACGGCAAATCCCCGCCAGCTTCGTCGAGAGTGATGTACCGTCACAATCCGCTTCGGCGGGACTAGAAGTGCCTTCCACGCGATCAAACCGTCGGGCACTATGGAGACAGACATGCAGGTAATCAACGACAAGCTCAAGGTCTGGGCCAACGACCTGGACACGCAGACGCTGGCGCAGGCAGAACGCACAGCCCGCCTGCCGATCGTTGCCGGGCATGTTGCGCTCATGCCGGATGCCCACCTCGGCCTGGGAGCGACCATCGGGTCCGTTGTGCCGACCGACGGAGCCATCATTCCTGCCTGCGTTGGGGTCGACATCGGATGCGGGATGGCCGCGGTACGGACCGACCTGACCGCCTCCGATCTACCGGATGATCTGCGTCCGCTCCTCTCTCAGATCGAGAAGGTCATCCCCGCCGGCCTCGGTCAGGGACACGAGCGCCGGCCGGCCGATGCCTGGCTCGACGGTCATCGCCCCCGCACCGAGCTAGACGACCGCCTCGAGTCCAAGGCCTACATGCAAATGGGGACCCTTGGGTCGGGCAACCACTTCGCCGAGGTCAGCCTCGATGATGACAACCACGTATGGCTCGTCATCCACTCCGGTTCGCGCGGGATCGGCAACCTGCTCGCTCAATCGCACATCACAGAAGCCAAGAGCGTCGCCCGCCGCCTCGATATCGGGCTAGAAGATCCGAACCTCGCTTATCTCCTGGAAGGGACCCCGGAGTTCGATCACTACATCGCCGACCTGCGTTTCGCCCAGGCCTACGCCCTGAAGAACCGCGAGACGATGATGAACGCCATGCTGCGAGTGTTCTTCCGTTTCGTCGGCAAGGGCCGGGAGCTGAGTCGGGTGAACTGCCACCACAACTACACCGAGCGTGAGGTCCATCAGGGTCGGGAACTGTGGATCACCCGCAAGGGAGCCATCAGCGCCACCGCCGGCGAGATGGGCGTCCTCCCGGGTTCGATGGGCACCGACAGCTACATCGTCGAGGGCCTCGGCAACCCCGAGTCGTACAACTCCAGCGCCCACGGCGCCGGGCGGGCCATGTCGCGCACCAAGGCCCGCAAGACCCTGTCGACGGAGTCCCTCCGAGACGCCATGAAGGGCCGCACCTGGTTGGCGAATCGGGCCAAGGCTCTAATCGACGAGCACCCCGATGCCTACAAGGACGTCCGCGAAGTCATCCGCCTCTCAGCCGACCTGGTGAAGGTACGCCACCGACTCCAGGCCATCCTCAACTACAAGGGAACGTGAACAGCCCGGCGCGTCAGCGGACGAAGCCAATCCCACGCGCCTGGTCGACCAGGAACGCCACCTGCCGGTTCATGTGGACCGGCTCGATGGTCACGGTCGGGTTTAGGGCTTGGTAAACGCGGAACACCTCGTCGGCGAATCCCTGGCCGATGTTCTCGACATTTGAGAAATCAAGGATGATCACCCGGAATTGCTGCTTGCCGGCCAGGAGTTCGCGGGCCGCGGATCTGGTGGCGTAGGTATCGGTTGCAGCCGCGACACTCACCGGGATAGTGGTCACAGCGAACTGAGGGATGCCGCCATCGTCTGCGCGGCTGTAGTACTCGAACAAGGCGGGCAGGGATCTGGTCGTTGCGGAGTCGAGCGTCCACCGCACGATCGTTCCAGGAACGGCATGAATGCGAGTGACGGTTGAGTCACCCGCGACGTTGTCTACTTGCCACCCCAAAGTTCCTGACCCGACGCTGAAATGGTCAACTGCCCGAGATGAGAAGAAGATGCCTTGGCCGGTGTGGTTGTCGGGGTCGGTTGTGTAGGTGCCACTCTGGAGCCGCAGCAGGCTGGCGTGGTGGTCGGTAAGTCCCTCGGCGTCGGCGATGTGCTGGAAGATCCCGACTCCATAGTCCCGGACCGAGATTCCAACTGACCCGGCCACAGCGCGACGGGTGATAGTCAGGCTCTGTGAGCTGGAGTGGTCGAGAACGTTGTTGACCATTTCTCCAAACACATATTCGTGTATCTCCCGAGCCGCAACCGATGAGTCCGCGTCCAGCAACTCATCCCGGAGATCGCTCCAGAGCCGGTGCTCGGCCGACATTTCGTTGAGTGGGAATTCCCAACGCTCGTCGTATGGACTGCGGTATCTGACGGAGCGCCCCCGACTCGGTCCTACGAGTTCGGCATCACCGGCCTCCGTGAGAGCACGCAGGTGATACAGGACCGCCGGGCGGGTCAGTCCTGTGACCTCCAAGAGCTCCGCCATGGTGACCGAGTCGTGGGCCTCGAGCGTGCGGCGAATCAGGTCTCGCGTATCTGACATATGTCTTTATATTTTGACATTTAGAGAGAATCTAATGCTCTAATAGTCAAAATGTAAATATCACACACCACCTCTCGTGGGCTGAGCGTCAGAGGTATGCCAACGCCGACTCAACAAGCCGCCAGATTCCGCTCCCATGAGATCACCCGGGCTATCAGCTAATCGAAACTTCCGGATTCCCACCACTACCGACGTATTCGGGGGTTCGCTCCACGCGGTGAACGCCCGCTTCGATGTGGCGCCTCCCGGCGGCGGTGCTACAGGTATCGAGTTCGAGATAGTCAAGGTGGACAAGAACTAACGAAGTCAGGACGCCAGCACAGTCCATGCCCTGAAGCGATGGCGCTCGGCGATATCTGCCGGGCGCCTCGCTACGTGAACAGCGATCGGATTCGTGCGGCTGCGGTCGTGCGATGGTGCGGCATCGAGTAGTGCAACGCCGCACCATCTCCATGCCATTGGCATCGTTGCGGAGATCTCCAGATTCGATCGATATCGCGATAGGGCGCGCAAGAAAACACACAGCCGTCCGGACCCGGCTTGGCGCCAGTGGCCTAACCTGATGTAGTCC
Source organism: uncultured bacterium (assembly GCA_965363685.1). Classification (GTDB taxonomy): domain Bacteria; phylum Actinomycetota; class Acidimicrobiia; order Spongiisociales; family JAHEDJ01; genus JAHEDJ01. The sequence continues at coordinate 3,920 of CBDTUP010000244.1, forward strand.
CTGTCGTAGGCATAGTGGGAAGTCATCCGGTGTTGCAGCACCATCAGCCCAAGCACGACCCGGAACGGATCTGGGTCGACAAGCTCGAACCCAAGGTGATTGCGTTGCGCACCGAGCTGCGCGAGGTAGCTCCCGATGACATCGCTCGCCGTAGCGGAGCGAGTCTCGAAGGGGATCGGTTGCGACTGTCAATGCTTTTCGATGACTACGAGGTGGCAACGAACGACTACGTGGTCTCTCGACCTGATGGCAGCGAGGTCAACAATTTCCTACAGAGCCTGGTGTTGACCTACCTCAGCACGGCAAAGGACGGTCTGCCGGCGGGTCGCTGGGTCACATTCCGCGACCTCCCGAACGGTTCGTTCTACAACCAGGCTTTCCCAGGCTACGGTCCGGATCGTCTGGCGAAACGCTGGCAGCTCGATGTCGACGGATTCAGCGCCGCCTGTCGTGCATTGGGAGGCACTCCCATCGAGTACAGCGATGCTGGTTTTGCATTTGCCGTGCTGCCGCGCATCGACGTCGCGGCGATCTACTGGCTGGGTGACGACGAGTTTCCGTCGAAGGCCTCCCTGTTGTTCGACGCCGCCGCCCACTTCCATATGGTGATCGATGGGCTGGCGATACTCGGCAACCGCCTCGTAGACAGCATCCTGGCCGAGGGTCAACCGGCCTGAGGACACCTCCCCTCAACGAAAAGAGACCCGTCGGGTCTCTTCATGTTGACCCACATGCCGTAGGGGAGATCGGAAGAGCACACGTCTGAACTCCAGTCACCCGTCCCGATCTCG
>CBDTUP010000245.1:0-4691 GCA_965363685.1 uncultured bacterium
CGGCGATTAGTAGAACGCCCCCAAGCTGCGGCTGTATCAGCGAAATCTCGGGAGGGGGGACTGAGGTCGACGTGCTCGCCGGCGTCGTCGGGACCGGTTCATCCGGGACGGTTGTGCTGAGTGCTGACTGTCCCGGATCCACTGTCGTGCTCGTATTCAGCGGGTCGTCGGTCGAGCAGGCGGCGACCAGCATCGACAGGACGAGGACGAACGCCAGTTTCTTCATCACCCTGTACACGTCAAAGTCTCCCGGATCGTTCCCGCCGATAGGTGACAGCCTGGTCGTATGTCGCCAGGTAGTTCTGTACGGCTGCCCCCCACGAGAAGTCGGTGAGCATGCCATTGCGTTGCAGTCGTCGATACTCGGCGCGGGACCGGCGGAAGATTCGCATCGCCCGGCGTACAGTCTTGACGAGTTCTTCGGGACGGAACTCCCGGAACCCGAATCCGGTCGCGTCCGCCGGACTCTCGTCCAGGTCGATGACTGTGTCTTCGAGTCCGCCGGTGAATCGGACTACGGGCGGGGCTCCGTAGCGCATTGCGTACATCTGACCGATTCCGCACGGTTCGAAGCGCGATGGCATCAGATAGAAGTCGGCTCCTGCGGACACGACCCTGGAAAGACGTTCTTCATACGGAGCGTGCCACACGGCCTTCGGGTGGCGCTCGGCCCAAGCGTCGACCATGGGATTGAGCTCGCCATCGCCTACCAGCACCAGGCGGAGACCCTCTTCCACCAGGAGGTCGATTGAAGGATCAAGCAGGTGTAACCCCTTTTGCTCCGCCATCCTGCCAACGTTTCCGAAGAGAACTCCGTCGCTGAGTCCGGCCTCTCCGAGCAGCGCCGCTCTGGTGGCTTTCCTGGGGAAAGGTCGGTTGGGAGTGAAAGGGGCCGTCACTGCCGGATCAGAGCGTGGATCCCATTCACCAGGATGGAGACCGTTCACTATTCCTGCGACGGGGTGCGGTAGTGCCCGTAGGACCCCGTCCAGGCCGCCCGACACGGACCCATCCGTGGTCAGTTGTCTGGCAAACGAAGGGCTCACCGTTGTCACCCGGTCCGCTCCTACTACTCCGGCCTTCAGGAAACTGGCCTGGCCCCACCACTCGAGTGCCGCTTCAGGTTCCAGATGCCGGTCGTCCACGCCGGCCACGGTGGCAGTTTCAGCAAGCGGCCCGAAAATCCCGTATGCCGAGTTGTGGATAGTGAATACGGTCGGAGAGGGGTTGTCCAGTGCAGCCAGTCCCGCATGAGCGTCGTGTAGATGCACGACGTCGTAGCCCTCCGAGATGGATCGCACGACGGCAGAGAAGCGGGCGAAGCGCCACCACTGGTCGTCGTAGCCTTCTCCGGGTGAGTCTCCGTAAATGCCCTCTCTGTCGAAGGATGCCGGGTCGTCGACGAGGAGGACTTCCGCACCGCCGTATTCGTGGTGGTAGATCGCCTTGGCCGGGCCCAACGAACCGGCCTCGGTGCCCAGAGACTGGAGATGGCGGTAGCGGGGGAGTATTACCGATACCTCGTGTCCGGCTGCCACTAGTGCTCGCGCGATGCCGGCGACCGCCTCGCCCAGTCCGCCGGTGCGGGCGAGGGGGGAGAACTCTGAGGCGGCGAGGAGGATCCTCACACCGTCTCCGGTCCCTCGGGATCGGTGTCTTCGCTATCGGTCACGTCGAGGATTTCTACGGACATCCGGTAGGTGCCGTTTGCCGGCCGAACCCAATGAGGCCAGAGCAACACGCCTTGTTGGATTTCCTCCCGGCCTGATTCATTCCGATTGGCCGTGGTGAGGGGTAAGACGAACAGTGCACCGGGTTGACGAAGCGATATCAGGATCTCATTGCCGCGTCCTTCGTGCCGGAACCGGAAGCGATGCCCGGACAACTCCATCGGTATGTCGAGATCCAGCCAGGTGCCCCCGTCGACTCTGAGGCAGCCGACACCGCGCCATACTGCAATCGGGATCTCCGGTCCGAATCGGCAGTCGAGCAGACCTTCGACCTCGTAGGCCACGTCGAACGATCTGTTCTCAGCGGTGACGGTCCTCGTAACGAGACCGGTGTGGGATGACGAGGTGACCGTGACCGAACCCTTGCCGGCGTCTACCTCAATCAGCTCGAATCTCCCCGGCGGAATCTCGTCTGAGGTGTTTTCGAGAGTCCCGGCAGTCGAATCGATGGCCAGCGTCCGGGTTGCGAGCCAGCGATGCGATCGAGCTGGTGACCTCTCAGTGTGATAATCCTCGATGTGGGCGGCTACGACATCTGGAACCATCCATCGAGATGGCTTGTCGTCGTAGTAATGGAGTGCACCGTCGTCCAGGTCGAGGACCCATGACTGGTCGGGTAGTTCGACGTACAGCTCATCGCGGCCGTCGGCGTCCCAATCGTACCGGTCGACCTTCGTCCAGGAGCGCCCCGATCGCCCGGCCTTGTCGACCGCCAGTCGTGAAGCGAGCAGGCGACGGTGGGTTTCTGCGCGGAGATGAGGTAGATACAAACCTCCAAAGGCTCCATGCCAGTACGCGTCGTTGCCCTGTCCCCGGAGCAGCTCGGTGGTGGCTTCATCGGGAGCTTTGGGCCGGGCAGCCCGGTTGGATGCAGCCAGCATCTTCCGGTAGAGGACATCTGATTCTGGATACCTGTCGAGGAAGTGCTCCCAGCGACCATCCGACCAATCTGTCATCTCCTGATATGAACCGGGTGGGAGGGAGGCCCGGTTGGTCGGTGGATGATCGGCCGCATGTGTTTCCAACGTTGTGAGGTCCACCCACTCCGCCTCTTCAGCCGCGGTGAAGAACCGATCGAGCCAACCGTCGGTTCCGTAGACCCGCTCGTGGCTCCCGGGCCAAAGCCCGTACTTCTCCCCGTCATCGGCCAGCACGGCGATCCCGTTGGGATTGTGCTCGTGCAGGTGACGAAGGCTGTCCACCAGGACTTCGGGGTCTTCTCTAGGCGCCGCGTAGCGCAGATCGACTGCGATCGGGTAGGCGGTTATCAACCGGTCTAGGTGATGCACAATGTATGGACGGTCGAGGTGTTCAACACCAGCCCGTTCGAAGTGCACATCATCCAGTGGGACAATCGAATAACCGGCCTGCACCAGCGTGTCGACGAGCGAAGGCTCCCACACCCGTTCTGGGATCCAGGCACTCGAAGGATCCTGTCCAAAGCGATTGTTGATGGCGGATTTCATTCTGGTGAGGTGTTCGAGCCGATCTCGTACCGGTATGGCGGGAAGGATCGGTTCGTACATCGCACCCCCCATCCACTCGATCTGGTCGCCGAGGGCCACGAGGAGGTCGAGTAATCCGGATGGGTGATCATCCAACTGTTCGAGGAGGGGGCCCGAATAATGGGCATTGACCCGCATCTCCGGGTGGCGCTGTAGCACGTCGATGAACGGCCTGTAGGAGCGGTCGATTGCCTCGTTGAGAACGGCATCGAGTTGACCGAACGGTTGGTGGCAATGGACGGCGAATATCAGCTTCACGATGCGTTCCTCCTTCGCCTTCACGCTAGCCGGAAGGGAGCCCGCGGACGATACGCCGTCGGCGTCTCGATGAGCGCCGAGCAATGGAATCGGGTAGCCGTCGTCCTACACTCTGGGAATGCCAATTGACATCGATATCGCCCATGTTGCGCGGCTCGCGCGGCTCGGATTGAGTGAAGAGGAACTGGCCGGTTATCAGGCGCAGCTCGGAGTGATTCTCGATCACGCGGCCCGAGTACAGGAGGCCGACACTTCCGGGGTGGAGCCGACGGCTCGCCCTCTTCCGATGGTCAACGCGTTTCGTCCTGACGAGGTTCGCCCATCGCTGGATCGGGACGAGGTACTTGCGCAGTCTCCCGAACATGAGGACGGTTACTTCCGGGTGCCACCTCACCTGGAGACCCAATGACCGACTACACGCTTGCCGAAGCATCCGCAGGACTGCGCTCCGGTGATGTGTCATCTCGGGAACTGACGGACCACGTTCTCGATCGGGCTGCAAAGACGGAAGCGGAGCTCCATGCCTATTTGACGATCGATCATGATGGAGCGAGGGCGGCGGCAGACTCGGCAGATGAGGCCTTTGCCGGCGGTCGTGACGCCGGACCTTTCCAGGGAGTTCCGGTGGCTTTGAAGGACAACCTCGTCACCCGGGGAATAGAAACGACGGCTGGGTCGCAGATCCTTGCCGGATACATCCCTCCCTACGACGGCACGGCGGTCGCCAGACTCAAGAACCAGGGATCGGTTGTGATTGGCAAGACCAACCTGGACGAGTTCGCCATGGGTTCATCGACCGAAAACTCGGCGTTCGGTCCCAGCCGCAACCCATGGGACACCGATCGCGTTCCAGGTGGCTCGTCGGGCGGTTCGGCCATTGCGGTGGCTGCAGGGTCTGCCATCGTTGGTCTTGGTTCCGACACCGGCGGGTCCATCCGCCAACCGGCCAGCCTGTGCGGAGTAGTCGGTATGAAACCCACCTACGGACTGGTCAGCCGCTACGGGTTGATTGCCTTTGCCTCCTCACTCGACCAGATCGGACCGATCACGAGGACTGTCGACGACTCGGTCGCCGCTTTGGAGGTCTTGGCTTCTCACGATCCTCTCGATGCGACGTCGTATCGGGGCCGGTTTCCGGGCTTCAGGGAGGGATTCGAGGATGGGGTCGACGGCCTCAAGATCGGAATCGTTCGTGAAC
>CBDTUP010000246.1:0-4690 GCA_965363685.1 uncultured bacterium
GAATCACCGGAACGCTCAACTGCAACGACCTGGGCGACTGCCAGTCAACGGCAACGATCGCCGTCTATCAGGTGCTGGGCGGTAACTATGACACCGCCAATCCTGTGTACAGCGAAGTCGCGAGTCTCGACGGCTAACACTCGCAAGACCGAGGGGGGAGGCTTTCGCCTCCCCCCTCCTTGCACTACCTCATGACAGACACAGCATCAACTAACCAATCATCGCGTCGCCTCCGCTTCGAGCGGATCCCGATGCGGCGCATCATCCTGATCGTCCTCAGTGTCTCCATCATCTACGGCGTCATCGCCGGGAGCACCGCCACACTTCGCACCGGCGTCTTCAGCGCTGAGGACTGGCAGTCGTTGTTCATCAACGGGCTGGCCAGAGGAAGCGTCTATGCGCTGATCGCTATCGGCTACACGCTCGTTTACGGCATTCTCTTCATGATCAACTTCGCGCACGGTGAAGTCTTCATGGCGGGCGTCTACACCGCCTACTTCGTTGCGGTTGCCTTCGCAGGAAACGGCTTCCTCGCCAGCAATCCGCTCCTATCGATAGCCATCCTCCTACTGATATCGATGTCCGTGTCAGTCTTCATCGCGGTCCTTCTCGAGCGGTTGGCCTATAGGCCGTTGCGAGGCGCTCCACGTCTCGTTCCACTCATCACGGCCATTGGTGCCTCATTCTTCCTTCAGTACACCTTCCGTGGTCTCTACGGCGCCAACGTGAGGGCCTACCCGAACATCGAGATCCTCAACGGCAAATGGACGATCTTTGGTATCGAAATGCTCAAGACCCAGGCGATCGTCATCGTTGCCGCCGTGGTTCTGTGGATACTCCTCTACCTATTCGTCGCCAGGACCAAAACGGGTCGGTCTATGCGAGCAGTAGGCGAGGACCGTGAAATCGCATCCTTGATGGGCATCAACGTGGATCGGACCATCGTTGCTACCTTCGCCATTGGCGGCGCTCTGGCGGGCGCAGCCGGCATCCTCTACGTGTTTCTCTTCAACCAGGTGATCTTCACCATGGGTTTCTTGCCCGGAATCAAAGCATTCACCGCAGCCGTTCTTGGCGGAATCGGCAGCATCACCGGCGCTGCACTTGGGGGCCTGCTCCTCGGTATTCTCGAGGCGGTCGGTCCAAACCTCTTCCTGACAGGAGCTGAGATTCCGTCGCCCAATCAGCTCCAGCCCGTGATCGCTTTCGGAATCCTGGTGCTGGTACTGATCTTCTTGCCGGGCGGATTCGTCGGAGCCTCCGAGGAGAAGCGGGCATGATTCCGCGAACCGCTCTCAAACCCGGCCTGATCGGCGGTACCGTCGTCATCTACTTGTCGGCTATCGGCATGGTCGAGAGGTTTCAGGATCGCAACGTCATCACCGGCGTGGTTGGACTCGGCGTGGTACTCACGCTGATAGCGTTCGGTATCACTGCGTATCTGGCGGCGCGCAAGAGCGACACACCGTTGCCAACCGGCCTCACGGTGGGCTTCGTCGCCGGCGCCCTGGTAGCGCTGGTGACTCTGGGATTCGAAGGACTGATCAACGCCGGCCTAGACGTCCGAGGCATGTTTGTCAGCATCACTCCCGGCCTCCTCGAGACTCTGGAGTTCGGCCTCCAACCGGTCGTGGGAGCGATCGTCATGGTGCTGGCCGCCACGATAGTCGGAGCCGTCGCCGGAACTCTCGTCGGCCTTCAGGACCAACTCCGATCGGCCGTCGTGTACGCAATCGGGATCACTCTGCTCATGAGCCTCGGCGAGCCGATTCTCCGGGTGACTCTCGGAAATCTGAATATACCCACCGGTTGGTTGTACGAACTAGGCGGCCTCACCATTGCAGGGACCATCATCATCCTGGTGTTGGCCTTCGGTCTCCGTTGGTGGTGGATGAGCCGAGCCGACGTCCGTGCACAAGCCTCATCCCACATGCCGGAAGGCACCAGGCGCACCTGGGGTCGACTCTCCCTGTCGATCGCTGTTCTGGCCCTGATCGCCCTCCCCTGGATCGTGGGACCGTTCGTCAGTGATGTGCTCGGAACAGTCGGGCTCTATGTACTGCTCGGCCTCGGTCTCAACATCGTGGTGGGATACGCAGGTCTACTCGACCTCGGCTACGTGGCCTTCTTTGCGGTCGGCGCATATGCGGCGGCGATATTCACATCACCGGCCTCTTTTCTCGTTACCGAGGAGGGCCAGAACTTCGCGGAAGCCGGTTTCACCAACCTCTGGATCGCACTTCCGTTCGTCGTCATAATCGCGGTAATCATCGGCGCTGCAATCGGCGCTCCGGTTCTTCGGCTGCGTGGCGACTACCTGGCCATCGTCACTCTCGGTTTCGGCGAGATCATCCGAACGCTGGTCTTGTCCGACTGGCTGGCTCCCTACCTCGGCGGTGCGCAAGGCCTGACGCGAGTTCCGGCCGCTCCGCCCGATTCCTTTGACCTGCGCAACCCCCAACACATCTACTACCTGATCCTTGCCTTCGGCTTGCTAGCCGCATACATCTCGTACAGGCTGGTCGATTCACGGGTAGGTCGAGCCTGGGCGGCTATGCGAGAAGATGAAGACGTCGCCGAGGCGATGGGCATCAGCGTTGTCCGCTACAAGCTCCTCGCATTCGCCATGGGTGCCGGAGTCGGCAGCCTCGGTGGAGTGTTCTTCGCAGCCAAGATCGGCTCGATCTTCCCCAACAGTTTCGGGCTGCAAGTCTCGATCAATGTGCTGGCAGTCATCATCCTCGGTGGGATTGGCTCTATACCGGGTGTGATCGTGGGTGCCGCTGCCCTCGTCGGTCTTCCCGAGTTGCTGCGTGAGTTCGGCGAGTTCCGCCTGTTGATCTACGGTGCCATTCTCATCGCCATCATGATCTTCCGACCCGAAGGGCTGCTACCGAACAAGCGGCGCCAGCGTGAACTACATGAGGGAGACGACCCGCCGCCGGCCGAAGTTGTTGAGGAGGTTCCGTCATGAGTCACCTCCTCGATCTGCAAGGCGTATCCAAGCGCTTCGGAGGCGTGCAAGCAGTAGACAGCGTCGACTTCTATGCCGATCCAGGCGAGATCGTTGGTGTTATCGGACCTAATGGTGCCGGCAAGACGACCTTGTTCAATATCGTCACCGGCTTCTACTCGCCTGATGCCGGCAAGATCAACTTCGACGGACATAACCTGGTCGGCCTCAAGCCGAACCAGATCACCCGGGTCGGGATTTCCCGCACGTTTCAGGCGGTGCGACTCTTCGGAGCCATGACGGTTCTCGAGAACGCCATGGTCGGACAACACACGCGAACGAAAGCCGGCATCTACGGGGCCCTGTTCAATACCGGTCACACCCGGGCGGAAGAGCAGAAAGTGCACGCCGCTGCAATTGAGTCTCTGGCCTTCTTCGAAGACCGCCTCACACCGCGCATCAACTCGCTCGCTTCGGAACTCGCCTACGCCGATCGCCGGCGCCTCGAGATTGCCAGAGCAATGGCAACGGAGCCGCAACTGCTGCTACTCGACGAACCGGCCGCCGGCATGAATCCGGCCGAGAAGGACGGACTCATCGAACTGATCGGGCGCATTCGCGACGAGAAGGGATACGCCATCGTCCTCATCGAGCATGACATGCCGGTGATCAAGGGCGTTTCCGACCGTGTCGTGGCGCTCGATTACGGAAAGAAGATCGCCGAAGGCACCTACGACGAGGTCGCAGCAGACCCCCAGGTGGTGGCGGCGTACCTCGGTAAGGCCGGATCGGAGGACCAATCATGACCGATGCCATTCTCAGCCTCAGTCATGTCAGCGCCGCCTACGGCCCGGTTCGCGCTCTCACCGACATTTCGCTGGAGGTCGCCGAGGGGGAGATTGTCTGTCTTCTGGGCTCGAACGCGGCGGGAAAGTCGACGACTCTTCGAACTATCCTCGGCATGACGAGGGCCAGCGGAGGCGAGATCACTTTCGACGGTGAGCGCATAGAGTCGCTGACCACACCCGAGATCGTGAGCCGTGGGTTGACGATGGTGCCGGAGAATCGACGTCTTTTCGGCAAGATGAGCGTCAGGGAGAACCTCGAAATCGGAGCCAATCTCCGCGAGGACAAGGATGAGATCCAGAAGGACATCGAGCGCGTCTTCTCGCTCTTTCCCCGGCTGAAAGAGCGGATCAAGCAGCGGGCGGGAACGCTGTCCGGAGGTGAGCAGCAGATGCTCGCCATCGGCCGTGCCCTCACTGCTCGGCCGAAAGTCCTGTTGCTGGATGAGCCATCGATGGGCCTGGCACCCATCCTCGTCGAGCAGGTCTTCGATACGATCGAGGAGATCAACTCGCAGGGCACCACCATATTCGTGGTCGAGCAGAACGCTCACATGGCCCTTTCGATCGCCGATCGCGGCTATGTCCTACAAACGGGGTCGATCGTGCTGGAGGACACCGCCGAGAATCTCCTCGAGCATCCACAACTTTCCGACGCTTACCTTGGCGAAATGGAGTAAGGCCGGCCTTCGGCCGGCCGCCGTTGGCCATTAGCCTTTAGCCATCGGGGTAATCGTGTTCTCCTCCCGCTTTGCGGGGGGAGTCCCGGAGCGAGCGGAGCGAGCGGAGGGGAGGGGGGCCAATCCGCACGAAGAGAGCCCCAACTCCGGCACCGATCAGTTGGCGTCGTCCGGCTCGAATGTCTCGTTGCGATCGTCCGGCACACGGTGGG
>CBDTUP010000247.1:0-4686 GCA_965363685.1 uncultured bacterium
GTGAGCAGATCAAGGTCCTCTACACCCCGTGCGTCTGGATGGGCTATTCGCCCCAGCACATGGCCGGTCCGGGCGAGGGACGCGGCACGATCACCGTGCGTTCGCAGACCCTCCTGAACGTTGTTCGGCGCCTCGATGAGCGGGGGATCGCGGTTCAGGACGTGGCTCTACACAAGCCGACCCTCGACGACGTGTTTCTCACCCTCACCGGACGGGGAGCGGCCGAGGCCGAAGCGGAATACGAGAAGGCAACACCGAAAAAGCAGAGAAAAAGCCGGGGAAGGAGCAACTGATGGCAACCCAAACGCACCCATCGCCGCGGGCGCGGATCACACCGAAACACGCGGCCAAAGACATCGCCGTCATCACCAAGCGAAATCTGCTGCGCAACATCCGGCTACCACAGTTGCTGATCTTCGCAACGGTGCAGCCGGTCATGTTCCTGCTGCTTTTCAACTACGTCTTCGGCGGAGCGATCGGGCAGGCGATTCCGCCGATCGCGCAGGGCGAGTACATCAACTGGTTGTTGCCGGGCCTGCTCATTCAGGTAGCGGCATTCGGGGCCGGCCAGACCGCTCTGGGCTTGACCGAAGATCTGAGCAAGGGAGTGATCGATCGGTTCCGATCGCTGCCGATGGCGCGTTCGGCGGTGCTGGCCGGCAGAACACTGTCGGACCTCATTCGCAACGGATTCGTGATCAGCCTCATGGTCATCATGGGTTTTGTGATGGGGTTTCGGTATCAGACGAGCTTCATCGGCTTCGTAGCCGGCTTGTTGGTAGCCATGATGTTCGCCTACGCCCTCTCCTGGATCATGGCGTCGATCGGTTTGGCGGTGAAGAGCCCGGAGGCTGCGCAATCGGCCGTTTTCCTGCCGGTCTTCCCCCTGGTGTTCGCCAGTTCTGTCTTCGTGCCGACCCAGACCATGCCCGTCTGGCTACGAACATTCGCCGAAGTACAGCCCATCACAGTCACCACGAACGCCCTCCGGGGGTTGATGCTCGGTCGGGAAGCGTTGGCGGATTTCGGACCGGGGATCAACCCGGTAGTGGCGCTCGCCGAGGCCCCATCGGTTGGCGGTCAGGTACTGCTGTCCCTCGTCTGGTCGGCGGCAATCCTGGCAGTGTTCGTTCCTCTTTCGGTGAGGGTATACCGTCGAACGGTCGGCTAGGGATACCTAGATCTTCCCCACGAGCAACGGGACCTTCATCTCTTCGTCGAGGGTTCCGCCGTGGTAGCCGGTCATCCGCTTGTCGGCGGTTGGTGGCAGCAGCACCTTGCCCGGATCGGCGACCAATAACCCGTCCGGCGCCCGACCGCCGATCTCCGGATGGAGTGGTCCCGGACCCAGCAATGGCAGGACCTCGTCCCAAGCAACCCAAGTGGCCGGTTGGGTGGCGGTCAGTCGATCGATGGTGGAACCGGGTCCGCGCACATAGGCAGTGCGAGGGTTCCCGTAGAAGGTGAGACCGTCAATCCGATCTCGGATCAACACCTTGTTCTCCGGCGCATAGTCGATGTGTCCGTGATCGGCGGTTCCCACCGCGGTGGCATGGTCGGGTAGCCGAGCGATGATCCGATCCCAGATCACAGACGCGGCGGTCAGTACTTCAGAAAAGACCGGTGATTGCTGTCCATGCATGTGGGCGGCGACGTCGACACTCGGGAAATAGGTAAAGATCAGACGCCCGGGCTCTGCGGCCAGATCCAGGGTGGCTTCGATGATCTCGTCGACCGTCCAAACGGCCTCAAACCGACAACCACGGTAGAGGGCCTTGGTTAGCGGCGACCCGGCGAATCCGCCCGGCTGGACCGTGATCGGCTCAATGCCTGCTGCTGAAAGCCGTTCCCACAAATTGGGACCCGGAAGGAATCGATCTGTGTCGATATCGACGCGTTCACCCCACATGGTCGTCCATTTGAGGGTGTTCACCACCATTTCCAGTTCGGGCAGGTAGAGCTGGTAGGCGATCAAGCCGTGCTGGGACGGCGGTAGCCCGGTGGCGATGGTGGCCATGTTGACTGTTGTCTGCGTCGGGAACATGGCGTCGAGCACACCAACCCGCGACGCAGCCAGCGAGCCGGCCACTCGATATCGCAGCATGCTGTCTCCGAGGCCATCAAAGAGGCAGAAGACGTAGGTTTCCGAGCGCGGGATACTCACGGCAAGGTCAGCAGCGAGTCCCGACGATCGTGCCTGCCCGCTAAGTCGCAGCTCGAGCTCGGCTACCAGGTTGAGCAGCGAGCGGCCTTCGAAATCGGGCGAACGCAGTGGATTCACAGGCGGGAGGGGAGTTGCCCCGCCGGGCGATGCTCCGGCCTCACTGCCGCCCTAGGTCTTGGGCTGACGATCTCTCATCAACCTGCCGGCCTCATGGGTGGCGATCTGACCTATCGGTACGAGCAGGGTGAGAGCGTCTTCGAACTCAGCCTCCCCGTCTCCCGCTGATTCAGGACACTTCACGATCTGCGTCCGCGACACCCGATGGGACCCTTTGCCCCCCACAAGTGCTAACACTTTGGGCAGACCCCCTGGCGGTCTAGACTCCGAGCCGATCCGAGGGCGGGAGCGCCCTTGTTTCATGAGGGAAGAGCGGAGAAGGTGTGAGCGGGTATTTTCAGGATTACATCACCGTGGGGGCGTTCGCAGCCATGGGCGTGGTGTTGGTCACCGTCATGCTCGCCGTTGCCTCACTTCTGCGGCCGTCGAATCCTTCACCCGCCAAGCTCAAGACCTACGAGTGTGGCGTTGATCCGGTCGGGGAGGGCTGGCACCAGTCCTACATTCGGTATTACGTGTTCGGCCTCTTGTTCGTCATTTTCGACGTCGAAGCAGTGTTCATCTTCCCGTGGGCGATCCAACTCGAGAGCCTCGGCGTGTTCGGTTTGGTGGAGATGCTCATATTCATTTGGATCCTCCTCATGGGGCTGATCTTTGCCATCCGCAAGGGAGTGCTCAGGTGGGAGTGATCGAGAAGTTCGGGATGCCGAAGCCGGTGTCCTCGTTGCTGAACTGGGGGCGCAAGTACTCGCTGTGGATGTTCCAGTTCGGGCTTGCCTGTTGCTCTGTTGAGATGCTGGCAGCCGCCGGTCCTCGCTACGACATGATGCGGTTCGGAATCATCCCCATGCCGGCTTCGCCCCGCCAGGCCGACCTCATGGTCGTAGCCGGAACGCTGACCGACAAGATGGCACCTGCGGTGAAGCGCATCTACGACCAGATGCCTGATCCGAAGTACGTGATCTCGATGGGCTCCTGCTCGAACAGCGGCGGTCCCTACTGGGACTCGTATTCGGTCACCAAGGGTGTCGATCAGATAATCCCAATCGATGTCTATGTGCCGGGGTGCCCGCCGCGGCCGGAAGCGCTGATGGAAGCCATCGTGCTGCTGCAGAAGAAGATCCAGAACGAGAACATGCAAGACAAGTGGACGCATCGTGACGAACAACTCGCTTGACTCCATCGAGGACTTCGCAGCTTCGGTCGCCGAAACAGTCGGTGCCACCGACCATTCGGCCGACTTCGGCACGGTCAAGGTCTACGTCGCCCGCGAACGCTGGCGAGAGGCGGTCACGGCGGCTCGCGATGAACGTCTGGTCTTCTTCTCCTGGCTGTCGGCAGTTGACTGGACCAACGAGGTCGTTGTCGGCGACCCGCCTGCCGAGGAAGTCGAAGAGCGCTACGAAGTCATGTGTGCGGTCTCGAATATCACCGACGGCCAGATCGTCATCCTCAGTACCAACGTCCCCAAAGACGACCCGGCCATCGACTCGGTGATGAGCATCTACCCCGGCGCCGATTGGCATGAGCGAGAGGCGGCCGAGATGTTCGAGTTGGACTTCGAAGGTCATCCGAACCTCATCAAGCTCTATCTCACTTCGGATTTCAGCGGGCATCCGCTCAAGAAGTCGTATCCGTTGATCAGTCGCGAGGTGAAACCCTGGCCGGGTGATGTCGACGTTGAGGACATGCCCGAGCAACCGGCCACAGATGGCCCCAGCTTTGAGAATCCGGACGCCTGATGCTCGACCGCAATACGCTTCACCATCTGTCTGAGGCCGCCGTGGCAATCGAACTCGAGACGCCCGATATGACTCTGAATATCGGCCCTCAGCATCCCTCAACCCATGGTGTGCTGCGGCTGGTCGCCAAAGTCGATGGCGAGCAGGTCTACGACGTGCAACCGGTCATCGGCTACATGCACCGCGGATACGAGAAGCTCAGTGAGGTGCGCACCTACCCGCAGATCATTTCCTTGATCAACCGGATCGAGTGGGTTTCGGGCTACGCCAACGAGATCCCGTTCCTGGTCGCCACGGAGCGGTTGATGGGTCTCGAGGTGCCTGCCCGCGCACAGTTCATCCGGCTCATCCTCACGGAAATGACCAGGCTCTCCAGCCACCTGATGTTCATGGGCGCCTACCCACTGGAGTTGGGAGCATCGACGCCGCTCATGTACGCACTGCGTGAACGCGAACGGGTTCTCGACCTCATGGAAGGCGTCACCGGCGGCCGCTTCCATCCCAACTTCAACCGCATCGGCGGCGTGAAGCCGGTGGCCGGCGCCGGTCCCACCCAAAAGAAACTCTCGCAAGACCTGCCTAAGGGTTTCCTGGAAGACACGGTCGACGCCATGGAACGTGTACTCGAAACCTCTTTCGAACTCGAGGATCTAGTCGCCGGCA
>CBDTUP010000248.1:0-4670 GCA_965363685.1 uncultured bacterium
CTTTGGCGGCGGTATCGAGGACACCCAAACCGTGTCGACGTTCGATAGCGAGACCCTCTGCCGGCGGTCGCCCGAGGCCCTCGAGTACGGCCAGGCGATCCGATCGAACGGTGGTCTGTGGGAACGCGGCAATGAGGTCTGCCAGTTCCAGCGCAGTGTCGATTGCCGACCCCGCGGGGGAGAGGCGGTCGGCTAGGCCGATGTCGTTTGCCTCTCCGGCATCGACCGGCCTGCCCGTCAGGATCATGTCGAGCGCCCTCGACAGACCGACGATTCTCGGCAGGCGTTGTGTGCCTCCGTCGACCAGCGGCACACCGAACCTTCGCTCGAAACACCCGAAGACGGCCCCTTCGCCGGCAACGCGGAGGTCGCACCAGAGCGCCATCTCCAGGCCGCCGGCAACGCAGTAACCCTCGACGGCGGCAATGGTGGGCTTCGAGACGATCATGCGGGTGAACCCGAGAAACCCCTCGGGCCGGTCGATGAGGTCGAAGTCCTTGAGATCGGCCCCGGCCGAGAACACTCCTCCCGCCCCTGTCAGTACCCCGACCACCGCTTGCTCATCTGTATCGAAACGCTCCCAGGCCCGTTGAAGTAGGTCGGCGGTCTCGAGATTGATGGCGTTGCGCCGTTCGGGTCGGTCGATGGTGATCAGCGCGGTAGGTCCTCGGACTTCGTAATGGACGGACATGGTCACCTCCAGTTGAACGAATCTTGGCGCGACGACCGCGATCCGACGAAAACCGCGGTACTACTCCATGACTCTGAGTGTCGACGGTACATCCATCCCGGCGAGCCGTCGGGGAGCGGTCAGTAGAGGTGCCAGACCCACAGCCACGATCCCAACGATTGCGGCGATGGCCACCGAGGCCGGGGAGAGCAGGATGTCGAGGCCGATCTCCGGCATTGAACTAGATCCAAGGCTTCGGACGAACCAGACCAGCATTGCCATTCCTCCGGCCACGCCTATCACTGTGGCCAGGGTGCCGATCAGAGTGGATTCGATCATGATCATCCGCACTGCCCGACGGCGGGGGACTCCGTAGGCGAACATCGTGGCGTACTCGCGGCGGCGTTCCTCGACGCCCAACCCGGCCGAGTTGAACGCTATCAACACGGCCAGGATCAAAACTACGCCCTCGAAGAGTTGGAACACTCCAATGAACGTGTCGAGGAGATCGCGGATCAGTTTGGCGGCCGAGTCGGCTCGCTGGACCGATACCACAGAGGAGGCCTCGAACAGTTCCTGTTGCACGTCGCCCACCTCGGCCCCTTCGATCGCGACCACGTCGACGGAGTTGGCCAGTCCGGCCAGCCCCATGACTCCCGCGTTTTCGGCAGCCATATATACGAAGAACCGGAACGGATGTTCGTGAATGCCCGATACCCGGAAGTCGGTCTCCACTAGCGAGAAAGCCAGCAGTCCTTGCCGCATCGGGTGCCGAAGGCGGATGGTGTCGCCCACTCCGACGCCCAGATCATTGGCCGCCTTCTCGGCGATGACTACCCCGACCTCGTCGCCGGGGGCAGTGCCTTCGGACAGGGTCGGTCGGAAGAGTCCGGACTCGAAGTCGATGAATTCGATGATGGCATCGATATCGGTTTCTCCATTGACGAGTACCCCGCCCACCCGCAGAGCTGGTCGCGCGTCGCCGACCGTGGCGGCGTCCATGACTGTTTGGATGGGCGCGCCGGCAACGGGGTAGACCTGGTCGAGGTCGACGATGATCCTGTCGCGTTCGCCGGCTGTGGCGGCGTCTTCTCCTCTATCCACCGTGATGAGGAAGGAATCGATAGCACCGAGGATCATCACCAGCACCGCCACTGCCGCGCCGATGCCCAAGATGGTGAGAATGGTCCGGCGGGGAGCGCGTGCGAAATTGCGGAATGGCATCTTGGTGAACGTGTTGCCCGGCATGCGCACCTTTTTCACGAGAGAGGACAGGCCCTGCCCTCTGGCGGCCAGATGCCCGGTGCGGAGGGCGTCGACCGGATCAACTCGCACTGCCCGCCAGGCAGGGATGGCAGCGGCAAGGAACGGAACCGCGAATCCGGCGGCCGCCGCGCGAGCGAACAGATCGACTTGCAGCGTCGTCCGCCACTCGGCGAACGGCAGGAATTGCTCCAGTACGTCCTGCATGGCTTCGGCGATGAGCCAGCCCATTCCCAGTCCGAACACCACCCCCAGCAGGGCGATCTGTGCCCCGACGAGAAGGGGACGGAGAGCGATTCGCCGCCGAGGCACACCCAGGGCCATGGCGATGCCGAACTCCCGCCGGGCGTGTTCTACCAGACGGGTGGTGAGATTGAAGGCGGCTGCCACCGCGCCGGCGAAGATGACGAACGCAAGCATGTTGAAGAAGGCCTGGTCGTTGTCGATGTCCTCGTAGACGAGGGTATAGGTGAGGTCGTCCGCCGCGGTCATGACTGTGACGCCGATGTCCGGCAGGCCGGCGGCGAAGGTGGCTTCGATCTCGGTGGCCAGCTCCGCAGCGTTGATGCCATCGGCGACGGTCAGCACGAGATCGTTGACTCCACTCGACAGTCCGGCCAGATCCTGGGCGGTCGCGAGTGAAGTGAACAGGGCCGCATAGTTGGCCTGTGAGAAGAACGCTCCGCCTTCGGGCTGGACGATGAAGTACTCCGGGCTGATGCCGTGGCCGACGATGTCGATGGTTTGCCCACCGCTCACTGCCACGGTGCCGGTGGCCGGTAGATCGTAGAAGGAGGCGAAGTTGCGCTCTATGAGAGCGATGGGTTGGCCGGCGTCTCGACTCTGTAGGGCCCGTCCTTCAGCCGGGTAGACCTGGTTGAGGTGCGGTCCACCGTCTCTAACGTCGACGCCCACCAATACGCCGCGCACGAGGATGGTTTCGTCGGGGGTCGAGGCGTCAACCTGGGTGGGGACGATCAGCCGTTCTTCGGCAGCAGTCACAGAGCTGATCCCCGTGAGTTGGTCGAGTAGGACACCTTCTTCGACGATGCTGCCGGTGCTGAGCCGGACCCGCAGGTCGTACATTGCCAGTAGTTCGTAGTTGTGGTTGGCGCTATCGAGTCTCCAGGCAGCACTGGAGGACAAGCCGGCGTAGGCGCCGGTCCCAAGTGCGATGATCAGGGCGATGGCGGCCACCCGCACCCAGTGGTGACGGAGGTCGCGCCACGACCAGCGGAGCCAGAGGCGGAGGGAGCTCATGTTTGCCTCCTACCAATGCAGGTCGGACATCTCGGCCCGACCGTCCCGAGGTGGTCCGTCGTGCTCGATGCGACCGCTGCTCAACTCGACCACTCGATCGGCGATCCGGGAGATCTCCCGGTTGTGCGTCACCACCACCACGGCGGTGTCCGGCCCGGCCTGGGCTTTGAGTAGTTCGAGGATCTGCACACCGGTCTTGAAGTCGAGCTCACCGGTGGGTTCGTCGGCCAACAAGATCGGATTGCCGGTCGCCAAGGCTCTGGCGATCGCCACCCGTTGCTGCTCGCCGCCTGAGAGCTCATGGGGGAAGTGGTTCGCCCGATCGGCGAGCCCCACGTTCGCCAGGACTTGGTGGGCAGTTGGGCCGGTTTTCCGTTCGGCGGCATCAATGCCGAATTGAACATTCTCTTCGGCGGTGAGGCCGGGGAAGATGTTGAAGCTCTGAAAGATGAAGCTGACGAGGTGCCGGCGGTACTCGAACAGCTCTTTCCTTCCTGCGCCCGTCACGTCGACCTCGCCGACCTGGATGCGACCGTCGGTGGGAGTGTCGAGCGAGCCGATCAGGTTGATCAAGGTCGTCTTGCCGCAACCAGAGGGTCCGAGCACGACCACGAACTCGCCTTCGTCGATGTGGAGGTTGATCTCGTCGAGCGCGGTGACGGTGACCGATCCAAGCTCGTATTTCCGTGACACGCTCTCCAGCACGATGAGGTCGCGGTGGTCTGGGGCGTTCATGTTGGTTACTCCTTGGTGCCGGACCCCTTCTGGCCGTCCCAGCGTCGGAGGACGGCGGCCAGTTCGAGTTCGAGCCATTCGTAGAAGTCGTGCATCTCTTGTAGGCGCTCATGGGGGACGGGCCGGTCCTCAAAGGAGGTGAGGGCCCGTTCGGCCATGCGATGCATGTCACCCACGGCGGCGATGCGCCGGAGGTAGATCGATCGAAGACTGGCGGGGTTGAATGTGAAGAACTCGCGTCGTTCGCCGGGGACGCGTACCCGTTCGATGAGGTTGTTCTGGAGGAGGTAGCGGGTAGAGGAGCTGATCGAGGCGGCGCTGGTGCCGAGTCGTTCGGCCAGGTCGGCTGCGGAGAGATGGGGATCCTCGGCAACGATGAGGAGACCCCACACCCGGCCGGCCATGCGGGGGAGGGACCATTGGTCGAACATGTTGCCGGCCTCTTCGGTGAAACGCTGTTCTTCAGGTGTCGCCGTCATGTGTCGCCTCGATCAGACTCACTTCAGTATATTCCAAAGATACCAGAAATACAATAGTTTTTGTATCTACTGAATATAATGAATCTCAACTCTGAGTTGCCTGGCGGGGAGCCAGGCGGGGCATGAGATCTACAGGGATTTGCAGTTCGAACCCACATTCCTGCCGCTGAGATCCAGTCCGGATGGGTTGCATCGCTGATCGGCGCCCGGCAGGCGGAGTCGCCCCGTTCGCGCCGTTTTGGTACGTTGACCACCGAACGCGC
>CBDTUP010000249.1:0-4670 GCA_965363685.1 uncultured bacterium
GACCGATGGGTTCGTCGGCGGTGTTGGTCGCAACCAGCACGATCGAGTTGTCGGTCTCCAGCCATTCGGAGAAGGAGTCCGGTACGTAGTCACCCCACTCGAAGGTGCCGGTGGTGAATGCCACGACCGCGTCGAGATCGTCGGCTCGGGCGGGACGAATGTTCATGCCGCTGAGATTAGGAGATGCCCAACCACACAATCCCGTTCTGGCGTGAGAAACCCGCCAGAATTGCGCGTTTCCTAACGCAAGAAGGGGAGATTGGGGCCCTCACATGCGCTCGGGTACTTCGATACCCAGGAGGCCGAGCACGAGTTCCAGCTGTCTCAGTGTCACTTCGACCAGCGTCAGCCATGATGCCTGGCGGGCCGGGTCCTCCTCAGACAAGATGTGGCATGCCTCGTAGAACCGGTTGAAATGGGAGGACAGTTCGTAGGCGTATTCCGCCAGGTGGTTGGGTGCCCGGAGTTCGAAGGCCCGCTCGAGCGTCTCGGGGAGCCGGCTGAGATACAACATGAGGTCGCGTTCGGCGGCAACTTTGGCGGGGATGATCCCGCCCGGTTCGAGACCTTGCTCGATGGCCTTGCGCAAGATGGACTTGATGCGGACGGCCGTGTATTGGAGGTACGGCCCCGTTTTTCCTTCGAACGAGGCGAACCGATCGAGATCGAAGACGTAGTTGGACGCCCGGTGGTTGGAGAGGTCACCGAACTTGAGGGCCGCCAGGCCGACCTGCCGGGCAATTTGATTTCGTTCTTCCGTCGGGTAGTCCTCGGCGAGGTGTCCTTCCGTGAGGCGCTGGTGGGCTGCTTCGGTGACACGGTTGAGCAGATCGAACAAGGTGAGAACACCGCCTTCCCGCGTCTTGAACGGCTTGCCGTCCGGGCCGTTCATCGTTCCGAATCCGACGTGCTCGAGTTCAACACCGGGAGGGGCGATGTTGGCCCGGCGCGCCGCCCGAAAGACCTGCTGGAAATGCAACGACTGGCGGGAATCGACGACGTAGAGCAGGAGATCGCGATTCAGTTCATCTACGCGGTATTCGATGGTGGCGAGGTCGGTTGTCCCATACATGGAAGCACCCGTGGACGAACGAAGGATCAGAGGAGGGAGCTCCTTCTTGTCTTCGGGCTCATCCACTCGCACGATCAGCGCCCCAGCATCTTCTTCGGCAACGCCGCCGGTCACCAGCCGTTCGGTCATGGGCTCGAGGAGGTGGTGGACATCACTCTCCCCAAACCACAGGTCGAACTCGACGCCCAGCATTCCGAAGTCCCGTTTCTGGGCAGCCGTGGAGACGTCGTGAAAGTGTTGCCAAAGTGCCCGGTAGCCGGGGCGGCCCCGTTGTAGGTCGACGGTGGCGCGGCGCGCACGTTCCGCTTCGATCGGGTCTTCGGCGCACCGAGCGGTGACGACCGGGTACATCTCCGTGAGGTCATCGAGGGTAACGGGCGATTCGTCTGGATAAGGTCCCGCGAAGTCGGCGTCGAAGTAGGGGAGATCGGGTTGGCGGAGTTGTGTTTCGATGATCAGCATCCCCATGGGTGTACCCCAGTCACCTAGGTGGATGTCGCCCAGGGTGTCGTGGCCAAGGAATCGGGCGGTCTTCTGGAGGCTGTCGCCGATGATCGTGGCCCGCAAATGGCCGACGTGCATCGATTTCGACAGGTTGGGACCGGCGTAGTCAACGAGCACGTTACGCGGCTCGGCGACCGTCTCAACGCCGAGACGGTCATCGTCGGCGCCGGCTTGGGTCGACGCGGCCAGGTGGCTGTCGGTGAGGGTGATGTTGATGAATCCCGGCCCTGCGAGAGACAGTTCGGCAATCCGTTCGTCATCGGAAACGGCATCCAGCACCGTCTGTGCAATCTCCCGCGGATTTCGCCTGGCCGGTTTTGCTGCGGGTAGGGCACCGTTGCACTGGAACTGCCCCAGATCCGGTCGTTGCGAGACAGAGACGTCGCCAAATGAGCGGTCGAGCCCGATCGATTCGAACGCATCGCCGAATAGATCACTGAGGTCGGAAAGGAGGGACATGGTGCAACGGATGATAGGGGACCTCCCATCACCCTCGTTCTTGTGTCGATTGGACACGCACAGCGAGCTGTATCGCCGCAGGAAGGTTGTCAGGGAGTGATCGGATTGCCCCACCACGCCTTCAGACCGTCGGCGAAGGCGTCGCGGGCGTCACTGATCCCGCTGCCGTCGGGCGCTAGGGGCGCAAGTAGCAGGAACGCAATGAGTCCAATCAGGACGATTACGGCGATTCGAACAATCCAGCGGAGCATCACCACACGCTACCTGCGATGTTCGCACGGGGCTGAGTGCCGCCCAGCGATGACGAGCGGCACAGGAGCGGGTGAAGCTAGGTCACCCCGCCGAATCGGACGCCGCTCAGGTCGGCCGTTTCACGTTTCCAGGTGGTCAGATCCCTCGAGGTGAACTGATTCAGGGAGGTGTGTCCGCACGCTCTGGCCAGGACCTGCATCAGCTCGACAGAAGCTTCGAGGAATCGGGCGAGTCGTTCAGCAGCAACGTCCACCGGGAGCCGATCACGCAGGTGATCCTTCTGTGTGGCGATCCCGACCGGGCAGTTGTTGGTATCACAAGCCCGCATCCCGAGACACCCGATTGCTTGCATCGCCGAGTTGGAAATGGCAATGCCATCGGCCCCGAGCGCGAGCGCCTTGGCGAAGTCGGCCGGCGTCCGCAGCCCGCCCGTGATGATCAGCGTGACCTTGCCCGAGACGCCCCGCTCATCCAGATGGCGACGAGCCCGCGCTAGAGCAGGAACAGTCGGCACCGAGATGTTGTCCCGGAACAACAACGGAGCCGCACCGGTGCCACCACCCCGCCCGTCGAGGATCACATAGTCCACGCCGACCTGAAGCGCCGCGTCCAGGTCCTCCTCGATGTGCTGTGCCGACAGCTTGAAACCAACCGGAATCCCGCCCGTCTCCTCTCGCACCCGCTCGGCGAACCGGCGGAATGCCTCCAGGTCGTCGAAATCCGGGAAGCGAGCTGGTGAGATTGCCGGCTCTCCCTCCTCGAGACCGCGCACCTCAGCAATCAGCCCTTTGACCTTCTCGCCGGGTAGGTGGCCGCCAGTTCCCGTTTTGGCGCCCTGCCCCCCCTTGAAGTGGAAAGCCTGGACGTTGGCGAGTTTGTCCCAGGAGAACCCGAACTTGGCTGAGGCGAGTTCGTAGAAGTAACGCGAATTGGCGGCCTGTTCCTCTGGGAGCATGCCCCCCTCGCCCGATGCGATTCCAGTGCCGGCGAGTTCCGCCCCCTTGGCGAGAGCTACCTTCGCCTCCAACGAGAGTGCTCCAAAACTCATGTCGGACACGAAGATGGGAATGTCGAGGTGCAACGGTCGCTCCGCGTTCGGCCCAATGGTCAGGTCGGTCGAGACCGCCACATCATCGAGTTGAGGGAATCGAGCCAGCTGCGCGGTGACGAACTGGAGATCATCCCAGGCCGGTAGCTCGGTGCCGGGCACTCCCATTGCCGCCACTCGGCCGTGGTGGCCGTCTCGTTCGAGGCCATAGTCGGCGAGTCGATGGATCTCTTTGACGTGAGGCTCGTCGACGGTGCCGTGATGGTCCTGATAAGCCCCTTGATAGGCGGAGCGGTCGTAAGGCTGTGGGTTGTCGGACTCCCAGGCAGCAATCTCGTCGGCATCGACCCAGACGGCGCCGTCCTCGACCCAGGCCGAGAACTTGTGGAGGATCTCAGAGGAGTCATAGGACGAGACACCCGTGTCGAATCGGTAGTCCCAGTGGTGCACACCACACACGAGGTCGTTTCCACGAATTGTGCCGTCGGAGAGAAGCGCTCCGCGATGTAGGCATCGACCGTAGAGGACCGACACTTCGTCGTCGTAGCGGACGACAACGAGATCCACATTGCCCACCACCGCGTGGGCTGGTTGGCGATCGCGCAGATCGTTCCATTCGGCGATCCTGGTTTCTTGCACTGACTGGCCCCTCGGTGTCTCGATATCGAGGCTACCTCCCCCGTGTCCGTATCCCCGCGTGGAAGGCCGAGCGACGTTCCTTCGAACGCGGCAAGGCATTGGAGTTGACGGCCGGCCCCGGTGGGGCGCTGGACTGGATGGACCAGCACCACGTGGCCTCCACGCTGTCCCGGCGGCCGACCGGCGGAACCGTGCACGGCTTGCCCATGCCGTAACCGGCCCTGGATCTATCCGCAGCACGACACCCCAAGCTTGTGTAGCTAGTGCTGTAGGAGGAGCAGACGATAGATGCTCGCCGAGATCCCAATACAGCAGCGACTATCGTTGCCTCGTGCAACTCGATCGACCGCGACACACCCGGACATACTCGTGACCATCCCCGCCGGCCGACGACCCGTCTTCGTCGTGGATGCGGTGCGCACCCCGATCGGCCGCTATGCGGGGGCCCTGGCGACCGTTCGACCCGACGATCTCCTAGCTCTCACACTCCGGGAGATCCTTGCCCGCAACAACGTGGACCCGGCAGAGGTCGACGAGGTGGCCGCCGGATGCGCCGGGCAGGCTGGCGAGGACAACCGCGACGTGGCGCGAATGGCCCTGCTGCTGGCCGGGTATCCGACAACAGTGCCAGGCATTACCCTCTCACGGATACCTGATCCATCAGTACTTGTCACCACTGGCCAACCAGAGAACCGA
>CBDTUP010000250.1:0-4656 GCA_965363685.1 uncultured bacterium
CGAGCCAGGGCAGCACCGCCTCGGGTAACCGGCCGCGGAACCCGGCGCCGAACAGGGCGTCGACCACGAGGTCGGCCGGTTCGACGCGTCCTAGCGGGGCGACGTGCACCCCGGCGTGAACGGCGGCGGAGGCGAAGGATCTCGCGGCCTCCCTGATCTCTCCGAGAATATCTCTCAGCGTCGTCAGCAGCTCTTCTCTCGAGGCCACCGTGACGCATTCGCCTTTGCCCGCCTGCACCAGAGGATGTAGGTCACCACCTTGCCTGCAACTCCGGGGGTCCCCGAGATTCACCGCCCAGGTCTGGACTCCGGATTGCGAGTTGAGCGCCGCGACATCGGCAGTCGCGTCCTCTCCCTTGATGTTGTCCTCGCCGTCGCTGATGACGATGAAGAAGGGGCGGCGGCACCCGAACTCGGTGTCATATTTGCAGGCTAGCGATTCCCAGCCCTCCTCGAAAAAGGCCGAGTTCTTGCACTTGCCGACCGCACCTCGCCCCAGCTTTCCAAGGTACCAGCAGCGAGCATCATTGATCGTCTTCGCCAACGGGCTCATGTCGGCGGCAGCGAGCGGCCGAGCCCCGACGTTGACGAGGCTGTGGAAGGGATTGCCATCAACAGAGCCCGGCAGATCCTCGAAGTAGGGTGCCACTCGGAACTCGGGAGCTACAGCCGGATCGATCGCTAGGTTCGGTGCCAGTCGTCGCAGGAACTGCTCACGGTTCTCGGTTCGCCAGTCGAACGGAATCATGTCGCCGTTGTCCAGGACTGGAGCATGAGTCCCATCTTCGGGGTCTGTTCCCTCGACTGTTTCGTCGACTGGTCTAGCGCCGTCGACGCAGCCGATGTCGTTGGGCCGATCAACGCAGTAATACGGATCGTCGTTGGTCACCTTGAGGTTGAACGCGGCGTCCGAGCTGACGAACCGGGAATCGTAGTTTCCCTCCCAGCCCTTGCCGGTGAAGGGGTGGTCGGAGCTGAAGTCGGCCTGGCTCTCGATATCCGTCCAGTCCCAAAGCCCTGCCGTGGTCTCGGCGTCATTTTCAACGGAGATCTCGTCGACGGCGAAGAACTGATTGAGAATGGCATCCATCACGAAGGAAATCGTGGCGGTCTGAGCTGTGAACAGATTGGGGCAGGTGCCGTCGACCTCCTGGAGCTCGAATGTCAGGCTGAGAGGCGAGACCGATCCGATCTCCGCGGACGAGGCAACGCCGCTGACCGACAGTAGGTAGGTCCTGTTCTGCTGTTCGACCCATAGCTGGGTCGGCCTGGCATTGCTCGCCTCGATGGCGAAGCTTTGCACGCGTTCGCGGTCGAAGGCATCATCGAGATCCAAGGGCTCATCACAGGATCCGGCAACACCGGGAGTCCCGATCCTGTAGTGCGGTCCTAGGCTGAGCACGTCGCCGTCGATGTCACCGGTGCGGGTGAAGTCGTCGTCGATCCCGTCACCGTCCGTGTCGATTCCCAGCAGCCGCGTCAGCTCCCCATTGGTGTCCGGCAGGGGAAACCGGATGGGCCAGTCAGCAGGCAAAGGCTCTACGGTGAAGTAGATCCAGTGTTTGGCCGCGGCTCTCACCAGATCCGCGTTGTAGCTGGCGAAACCGAAGTGGACATCTTCGACATCTTGGAAGACATCATAGAGAGCCTGCTTGGCCTGGAAGAGCCGCGAGTCCGGATGGTCCGCACCTCCCGGAACCCAGGAGTCTGCGCCACCAAGCTCCAGAGCCATCGAGGCCGAGGTGTCGAGGAGGATCATGAGATAGGGCTTGGCGGTGCTGAATCGAAGTAGATCCCGATCGTCAGTCCAGCCTGGCTTGCTCGACACCATTGAAAGGGCGAATGCCACGCCGAGTAGCAAGAGAACGGCGAGCTTTCCCGGTTGGCGGCTGTTTTTCTTCTCCATGGCGATTCTCCAGATCAGAACTTGATCCTCTTGAGTTCTTCGGGGTCATCGACCGCCAGCAGTGCCTCCGGAGGCGACAGTCGCCACGGCTGGACTTCCACCATCGCGCTGATGGTGTTCTCGCCGAGTGGCGTGCTGTTGTCTGTGGGGCCAGCGACACGGGAAGCGGTCGAGGTCGTGGCGTGGTTGATCTTGCGGTAGGCCCGATCCGCGTAGGTTCCCGTGTTATTGATCTCGCAGAGATTGCAGGGCGAGTCCAGGATCGGATAGAACGGCGAGGAATCGATCCGGGTGCGCAGATTCAGCAGCGGATTGCCTCCGGGCTCGTCCAGCTCGAAGACCCGCGCGGCGTAATCTCGATTGGTCAGCGCCCGGGCGACAGAGTCCGCGACTCCCGAATCGGTGGAATAGAAGACTCGATTGATCGTTCCCTCATTGGCACCGATCTGCATTTCCGTCTGGGTGACCAGGCTCATCGACAGACCGACGATAGCCAAGACGACGAGAGCCAGCAGACTCACCAGATAGGCACTGCCGTCCTCTCGCTGCGGTCCACGAGACCGCGACTGCGGCAGCGGCTCGGTCGGGATGTCAGGGCTTGCTTTCATCATGAGAGATTCCTCAGGTCGACACTGGTGCTGAGAAGCCTTCGACGAAACATGCGTTCGAGGTTCCGGTTGTACTCCGGATAGTCACTCGCATAGTCCTTGTCCTCGAGCAGATTCAGCAGCGGGGCCTGGAAGCGCGGGTCCGGCCGATCGGTGCGAGCCAGGGTGTTGATACGCACGAAATAGAGCCGGGCCGGCTGGTTCAGCGTGTTGTTCCACTTCGCGTCGCTGGGGTCGTCGTCGGGGTGATTGAACAGCCACTCGTCGTCGGCGCTGGGCGGCTCCCCCTCGGTGACGATCTGGTCCAGATCGGTGTCGACGCCCAGCGAGATCTGGAGATCAATGATGTTGTCGGCCACGTCCGACGCCAGGTTGGTGGTGTTGTTGAGATGGGCAACTTCCGTACCCGGATACAGGCGGGCCCTCGCCATCCGGGGGATCAGCTCACTGGAGTCGTCCGTCGGAACCGCGCGTTGCTCGCGGACGTAGTAGCGGTGCTCCTCGAGGATCCCGGCGTAGGCAACGGTCGTCATCTCGCCGGGATACCGGCCCTCGGGCATTAGTTTGTTGTAGCTCGCAGAGTTTGTTCCGTTCAGATCAAAGTTGATGGTCGCGGTCTGTGGATCGGTGGAAGTGTCATAGCTACTACCTGGAGCGATCTCCACGATGGCATAGAGCTCGTCCGCCACGGGGCTTACTAGCAGCAGAGCTTCGGGAACATCACCGACCCTGTCGATGGCATTTGCGATGGCCTGGATGCTCTGCGGAACCCCGGTCGGGCTGACGCTTCTGAGCGTCAGAGTTCCAGTCCCTGTGGCGGGGTCGATCGAAAAATCGCCACCTGCCGGATTGACCTGATAGACGGGTGAGTTGAAGACACCGCGGATCGTGATCACGTCGGTGCCCGGCAGGACCTTGGCGCAGTCGCAGTCGCCGATCTTCGTTCCGGCGGTCACATTGCTCTGGACGGCGATCGCGATGCCATCTGGGAGCAGCTGCCCGGGATAGGCCGGGACCGCGGTAGGGAACTGTCTCGTCGGCAGGCCTCCACGACCTGCCATGCGCAGGTTGCGTACGATCTCGTATTGCCCGATCCGCAGCGACTGCTGCATGTCGGCCGTGTGGATCTGCAGCCTGGCAAGCCTGGAGCTGGAGGTGAACATCACCATCACAGCGACCAGAACGGTGACAAACACGATCATTGAAACCAGAAGCTCGATCAGCGTGAAGCCGGATTGTCTGGGCAACCGCCTGCCTCCGGATCGGTCTAGTCGGGAACTGGAAGCGTCTCGAGCCAGCCCTGGGTGCGTCCCTGCAAGTTGTCTAATCATCGCGATCGCCTATCGAGATCTGAAAAGTCGGGCCGTATGCTGCTTTCCCATCCCCAATGGACTGGCGGCGCGTGTGGAGCTCGCCACCACCGTGATCTCCTTCAGCTGTACCGAGCCGGGCGACGCACTCGAATCGAGTGGGTTCAGGAGATCATTGACGTTGAACTGCCGAACGGTCGTGGTTCGAATCATCAGGGCCCTGTCTCCGGCCGAGTTCGCGTCGGCCTCGGTACCGTCTTTCCAGACCTTGTCCTGGTTCGAGAAATACTCGTCGTAGATCCGCTCGGTGCCGGATTGCAGAGTCAGGGGCTCGCTGTTGAAGGGCAGTTGCGAGAACTCCTCGAGTCGGTCCCTGGCCGCATTGGTAATCCGGGTGTGGTCCGCGCCCTCCGCGTTGTGGACGATGGCTCTGGTGAACAGGGGCATCAGTCCGACGGCGATGGCCAGGAGGATCGCCGACGCGATGAGACCCTCGATCAGCGTGAAGCCGCCTCCCCTGAGCTGTCTCGAGCGGTGGGCGGAGAGTCGACGCCGGAGCGACCGGGCGTCACGCCATTGACTCGGTCCGGTTCCGTTGTCTGCCAGCACCATCGGTCCTCCCCACGTAGTCAGTTCCATTCCCATGGCTCACCGCCCTCACCGAAGGCTCTCCACTCACCGCTCGAGTCGTGCCATTTCCTGACCTCGATCCTAGCGGTGGCAGCCGGTTCGACACGGGCTTCGAGGAAGTTGTTCCTGCGGTCCCCGAACCTGAAGGCGCCGAGGTCCTGGACGGATCGGAGGGGGATCCCGGGGGGCGCCTCACGATCCA
>CBDTUP010000251.1:0-4641 GCA_965363685.1 uncultured bacterium
GTACGGATTCGGCGTGCAGGCGATCCAGGTGCGGCGTTTTCAGCACCGGATTGCCGTGACACGACAGGTCGCCGTAGCCCTGATCATCCACCATGAGGAGGATGACGTTCGGTTTTGCGGCCGAGGCGGGATCTCTGGACGGCGCCAAACGCAAGGCAGTGGAGAAGGGCGTCGATCTACTCGTTGCCAACGACGTCGCCGAAGCCGGCAGCGGATTTGGCACCGACACCAATCGAGTAACGATCATGCACCCCGACGGTTCGACGGAAGAGTGGGAGCTCATGTCCAAGCGGCAGGTGAGCGATCGCCTCTGGGATCTCGTTCGTCAGATCCGTCGGTAGCGACTCGTATACTACGGCCCGTGCGATCCTGGAACTTCACCTCTGAATCAGTAACCGAAGGCCACCCCGACAAGGTGGCCGACCGCATCTCCGACGCCGTTCTGGATGCAGTTCTCAGGGAGGATCCTCTGGGCAGGGTCGCCTGTGAGGTGTTGGTGACCGGCGGTCTGGTCGTGATTGCCGGTGAGATCACTGCATTGAGCGAACCGGACCTGGAAGGCATCGCCCGACGGGTTATCGCCGACGTGGGCTACACCGACGATCAGTTGGGCTTCTCGGCGGACTCCTGCCGGGTCCAAATCGAAGTGCAGCAGCAAAGCCCGGATATCGCCGGAGGTGTGGGGAACGCTCTGGAAGGTCGGGCCGGCTCCGGCGATCTCTACGATCAGCTGGGAGCAGGCGACCAGGGAATCATGTTCGGTTTCGCGTCAAACGAAACGCCCGACCTCATGCCTACACCCATCCAGCTGGCCCACAGAATGGCGGAGCAGCTGTCCCGCGTGCGCAAAGAGGGAGGCCTCGAATACTTGCGGCCGGACGGGAAGACGCAGGTGAGTGTGGAGTACCAGGACGATCGTCCGGTGCGAGTGTCGCGGCTCCTGATCTCGACCCAACACGCGCCGGATGCCCCGTTCGACTCGATGAAGTCTGATCTTTGGAAGCACGTAGTCGACGCCGTCATCCCCGATGACCTGCTCGACGACGCAAGTGAGCTGATTGTCAATCCCTCGGGTCGGTTCGAACTCGGCGGCCCTGCAGCCGATACCGGATTGACGGGCCGCAAGATCGTAGTGGATACCTACGGCGGATTCTCACGGCATGGTGGGGGGGCGTTCAGCGGCAAGGATCCCACCAAGGTGGATCGGTCGGCTTCGTACGCCGCTCGATATGCGGCCAAGAATATCGTCGCCGCCGGGTTGGCAGAGAAGGTCGAACTGCAGATCGCCTATGCAATCGGCACCGCCAAACCATTCTCGGTGCTCGTCGAGACCTTCGGGACCGGCCGCATGTTGAATCGTGAACTAGAGCACATGGTTTCGGAGACTTTCGACTTCCGTCCGGCCGCGATCATTGATCATCTGGGGCTTCGTTCCGCGATCTATGAACCGACGACCGCGTACGGCCACTTCGGCCGGCCGGAGTTCAGCTGGGAACAGACGGACGCGGTGGCGGCGCTTCAAGCCGAAGCGGGATGATCGCCCGGGTAGTCCCGGACATTCCCAGTTTCGCAGTCGACGACGGCTTCAGGTACTCCATTCCTGCTGATCTCACAATTGACGTCGGGTCGATTGTGCGCGTACCCCTCGGTGGTAGGAAGGTGCGTGGATTTGTCGTCGCCATCGAGAAGGGGTCGGCGGAAGGCCTGAAGCCGATTCGCGGCCGATCGGGTGCCGCAGACGTGTTCAACCCTCGACTGCTGCAAACCTTGCGCTGGGCGGCACAACACTATGTAGCGCCGCTGTCGGTGCTGCTGCGACGAACTGCGCCACCCAACCTTCCTCGTATGACGAAACGCGCTCCGCGCTCCGTCATGGCACCCCACGATTCCGACTTCCCGGCAGCGCGACTCGGGCGAGAGATAGCGGATGGTAGATCTCGCAACGCATTCCTCCAGTCCGGCGATGCGGAAGACATTGTGCAAGTGGCCGGTCCCGTCGTGGCCGGAGGAGCGTCCGTCCTTGTAGTAGCCCCGTCTGCCGTAGAGGCTATTGAGCTGCAGACATACCTAGCGGGCGCATTCGGCGATGTCGTAATGACTGTTACACCGGAGACGAGTGACCGCGATGTGACCACCATCTGGAGCCGGGCCGCTTCTCAATCCGGCTACATCGTTATCGGCACACCGCGGGTAGCGCTCTGGCCGATCGCGAATCTGGGCGCGGCGATCGTGGTGGGAGAAGCCCGGCGGGCCATGAAGGATCGGCAAACACCCACGGTCCACGCCCGTGAGCTTCTCCGAGCACGTAGTGGCGTGGAACGATTCGCGCTGGTGACCACCGGTCTGGTGCCGTCGACAGATGTGGCTGCCACCGGCACCGAAGTGATTCCGGCATCCGGGGGCAGGCCCTGGTCGCTGGTGGAGTTCGTCGACCGGACTGAGGAGCCGCCTGGCACGGGCCCGCTCGCCGACCGTACCAAACAT
Organism: uncultured bacterium; assembly: GCA_965363685.1. Taxonomy (GTDB): domain Bacteria; phylum Actinomycetota; class Acidimicrobiia; order Spongiisociales; family JAHEDJ01; genus JAHEDJ01. Next base: position 2,485 of record CBDTUP010000251.1, read on the forward strand.
GCCATCGCGGCCGCGGTACGGCGCGGCGAGAGAGTCCTGGTGTTCACCCATCGACGCGGTTACGCCCCGGTGTTTCGATGCGTCAAGTGCCGCGAGTTGAGAGTATGTGGCGTATGCGGTGCTCGAGTCGACCGCGAGGGAATCTGCCGGCGCTGCGGGGCATCGGCCGACCATTGCTTGTCGTGCGGATCTGATCGATTCGAGCCACTGGGAGCAGGCGTTGATCGGGTTCTCGAACTAGTGAGGCGTTTCATCGATACCGATAAGGTGGGATTCGCCGCGGACGACCGCCTCGTCACGGTTGGATCTGTTCGGGATCTCCCGTCGGTGGCTCCCTGCTCTTTGGCGGTGGTGGTTGATGCGGATGGCCTGGTTCTGGGCACCGACTATCGGGCAGCGGAGGAGGCATTGCGGGCACTCGCCCGAGTCTGTGCTCTGGTGGGTTCGGGGCATGGGAACCGAACCATCATCCAGACGGCAAATCCCCAACACCCTGTGCTCGTGGCGCTGGGCCGGGCTGAAACTGCTCCGTTTTTGGCAAACGAACTCGAGCAACGGGCGCAGTTCGGGTTTCCTCCCGCCGGAGATCTAATCGTCCTCGAGTGCAGACCGTGTCCAGACGACGCGGCAGGGAAGCTCAGTTCACGACTCACCGGCATCTCGATTCTCGGCCCGGCACCAATCGAAGGTGGTTCCAGGTGGCTCTTGCAGGGGCCGGACCTGACGTCAGCCCGCCGAGATCTCAGAAAGCTTGCGGGCGAGTGGCGTGATGCCGGGGCACGGCTGCGAATAGACGTCGATCCGATCGACCTGTAGACGGCAGGTCGGTCGAGGCCATTCGCGCCATCAGATACTGCCGGCCGGAGGAGAAACTGCACTACTCTCTGCGCTCATGGCGGTCTTTCCAATACGAACCTTCGGCGATCCGGTTCTTCGGACCGTTGCAGCCCCTGTTGACGACATCGACGGTGGCATAGCGCGCCTCGTCGACGACATGATCGAAACTATGTACGACGCACCGGGCGTTGGCCTGGCGGCTCCACAGATTGGGATTTCGAAGCGAGTGTTCGTCTTTGATTGGGCAGACGGTTCCGGTGCTCACGTCATGATCAATCCGGAGATGATCGAGACATCAGGCGAGTGGGAATTCGACGAAGGATGTCTCTCGGTTCCCGGGCGGTATTGGCCGATTCTCCGTCCGGCTCAGGCACGCGTACGCGGCCTCAATCTCGACGGAGAGATGGTCGAATACGGTGGTAATGAGTTGCTCGGACGTGTACTACAGCATGAGTTCGATCATCTCGAGGGCATGCTGTTGTTGGAACGCCTCGACCGCCGGACTCGCAAAGAGGCATTGCGAGAACTGAGAGATGAGGCTCTGGGTCTTTGATTACCTCGATCTTTCTCGGAACGCCGGAAGCGTCCGTGCGCGCACTCCAGACGACGGCAGCAATGACCGAAGTCCGGCTGGTCGTTACCCGACCCGACAAGCCGCGCGGCCGGTCGAAGCAACTCATTCCTTCGCCGGTGAAGGAAGCTGCAATCAGCCTGGGACTGCCGATTGCCCAACCTGTAGGGCGCCGCGGTCTATTGGACGCCATAGCTTCGGTGGGCTCGGTCGATGTTGGAGTCGTCGTGGCGTTTGGAATGCTCCTCCGACCCGAGGTTCTCTCGCTACCCCGCAAAGGATTCGTCAACCTTCACTTCTCGCTGCTTCCTCGCTGGAGGGGAGCCGCTCCGGTTGAAAGGGCCATCCTCGCCGGCGATCCGATCACCGGGGCAACGCTGATGGAGATCGACGAAGGGCTCGATTCGGGTCCAATCATCAGCAGTGCGACGACGCAGGTGGATCCGTCCGAGAACTCCGGCGAACTCCTCGAACGTCTTTCCGATATAGGAGCCATACTTCTCGGGCGCGATCTCGACCGCTACGTTCACGGCCGGCTGCTTCCAGTCGGTCAATCCGGCGAAGGTGTCACCCATGCTTCGAAGATCTCCACGGATGAGGCACGGTTGGATCTGACGGAATCGGCGACAGTAGTTGCACGGAAGATTCGGGCATTCAACCCGCGTCCGGGAGCATTCGCATTCCTGGACGGACGCCGCTTCAAGATCTGGAGCGTCTCACGCGGGCAGGGTGATCGGTTGGAACCTGGA
>CBDTUP010000252.1:0-4610 GCA_965363685.1 uncultured bacterium
ACGCGCGAGAAGGATCACTTAGGGTGAGATTTAAAACCCTCACCTGGCTAGTCACTTCAGTACCAAGCCGGCGGCAAGTACCGCGACCGTATCCGTCCTGAGAGTCCTATCCGAAAACGACACTCTGGGCGCGTCCGCAGGTAGTTCATCATCCGTGAAGCCGCCTTCGGGGCCAACGAGAATCGTGTAGCTGTCTAGTCCCTCCGGGACGGACCCTGCCCCAATCTGCTCGGCGATGAGCAGTTGTCCCTGGAGCGATCCTATCTCCCGGGGCCCGCTGATCTGCATTAGCCACGCTCCGCGCGATTGCTCGAGAGCACCGATCGCCCATGACCGAGCCTTGGCGGAAGACGGTGGAGGCGCCTGCCCGAACCTCGAATGAAGCCAGATCAGTTCATCCACACCCAATTCGGCAGATTTCTCAACGATCATCCGATTCCGGTCTTTCGACCTGAGGGGGGCGACCGCCAGACGCCTGACCGGGTGGGGACGGGAAACCTCGCCTTCGGATCCACGGACGACAAAATCGGTCTGGAGCGTTCCGGTACCAACCGCTCCGGCTCCGTCCGTGTAGCTCACCTCCGAACCATCAGCACGTCGCAAGACCTTGGCGAGATGATCCTTCTGCCCTGGGCTCAGCGCAATATCGGTGCCCCACGGCTGCGGAAGAAAGAGGTGGGGAATGTGTGCCACTCAGCGTGCCTTCCGTAGCCGCCGTGCTTTGGCCACATCCTCCCCACGATGCTCGGCGTAGGATCGCAAAGCCTCCTCTTCGGCACTGGTGAGGTCCGTTGGGATCGAGACATCCACATGCACGAGCAAATCGCCGCGCCCGCGGCGCCCCAGACGAGGAACACCCATGCCGGTCAACCGGAAGACCGAACCGGGCTGCGTCCCGGGCGGTACTTCGAGTTCAGATTCACCTCCCTCGAGCAACGGGACGGTGGCTTGGAATCCAAGGGTGGCCTGTGCCAGCCCAACGTGAAGCGGGTGGTGGAGGTCGATTCCATCTCGTTCATATCGATCATCGGGCCGGACCCGGATCTCAACGTAGAGATCCCCGGCGGGCGCTCCCCGAGGACCCGCTTCACCCTGACCGGTGATCCTCAGTCGGGTGCCATCTGATACACCTGGTGGGATCTCGACACTGGCAGATCGATCACTCTCAACTGATCCTCTCCCCCGGCAGTTCTCGCATGGATCCACAATGATCTCTCCGGTTCCGCTACATCGATCACATGGAGCAATCGACATCATCGACCCGAACATCGTCCGTCTGGACACCCGCATCGAACCAGAGCCACCGCAATTCGAACATGTTTCTGCGAACGTCCCCTGCGCCGTGCCCCGACCAGAGCAGACTTCGCACCCAACTGCCGCATGAAATTCAACAGTGGAGTTGACGCCGAAGGCTGCTTCGGCGAGGTCTACCTCGACGGGCACAAGCACATCCCGACCCCTCGCAGAAGCCTGCCTGCCGCCACCGCTGAAGAGGCCGCCATCACCAAAGACCGAGCGAAGGAGATCGTCGAAAGCTCCAAGATTCGAGAACAGGTCGCCGATCTCAACGCGGTCGCCCCTGTCGTAGCGCTGCCGTCGCTGCGGGTCGGACAGAACCTCATAGGCCTCCGCTACTTCACGGAAGCGCGCTTCGGCCGTTGGATCGTCCGGATTGGCATCGGGATGGGAATCACGGGCGAGTTTGCGGAACGCCCTCTTGATCTCATTACCGTCGGCATCACGCGCTACACCGAGTATCTCGTAGTAGTCGGCCATCGTTAGGACCCGAGGCTGTCGGCGAGATTGTCACTCACCTCTTCGACAATCGAAATTGTCCTGCTGTAGTCCATCCGCATCGGGCCCAGTACGCCGATCCGACCGGCCGGCACTCCTCCGACCTCATAGGGGGTTGAGATCATTGCCAGGTCGACGTTGTCGGGCATTGGCAGTTCATTGCCGATCTGAATCACGGTGCCGGGCGGAGCAGAGGCCATGATGCCCATAACCAGAGCTTCCCGCTCGAGCATCTCCAACACTCGATGGACCGTCGACAAGTCCTCCCACAAAGCCGCCATCTGGCTGGTGCCGCCGACATAGACATCGCGGGCGCTGGTTTCGGTCTGATCTATCGCTCTCATGCCGGCTTCGACCACTTCCCGGACGGTGGCGGGCACATCGTCTGGAATCTCACCCCGAATCTGATCGAGTCCTGCCAGCAGGCGCCCATGGAGCATGCCGCTCAAGATCCTTTCGGCCTCTTGAACGATGTGCTCCTCCAGCGGCTCGTCGAGAGTGAGAACCTCTTTGCCAACTCGACCGGCATCACTCACGACGACGAGCAACACAGCATGCCCACCGAGCGGAACCAGGTTGATTGCATGCACATGCTCACCCGCTTTGCCGGGCCCTGTGACAATCGCCGGGTAGCGGCTGAGGTCGGCAACCAGCTCACTGGTGGATTTGAGCAGCCGTCCGAGTTCCTGATGGACCGAGGCGAAGAATCCACGGATCTTCTCCCGCGTTGGAGCTCGCAATCGATGAGGAGTCAGATGGTCGACGTAGTACCGATAGGCACGACCAGTCGGGACCCGCCCCGCGCTCGTATGCGGCTGGATGGCAAATCCATCGCGATCCAGTGCCGCTAGGTCATTTCGGATCGTCGCCGGCGAGACATCCAGCCGAGAGCACTCAAGGATGACGCGAGAACTGACGGGTTCCCCAGATGAGATGTACTCGTCAACGAGAACCCTGAGCACCTCGGATTTGCGCTCATCCAACACGACAACACGTTAGCAGTCGGCCGATGCGAGTGCTAAGACCGCGCGGCCGGCCTCGTCGCCGAGTAGCGGCCTGACAACACGCAACCGCGCTCCATCTCGTGCGAGAACACCCGCCTCGAAGAGGCGCCTTCCCCAATCATCGGACTCGAGCGCGGAGCCGGCCGGACCTGCAACAACCCCGGCAACTCGCCTCAACCCGAGCAGCAAACGCTCCTGCTCGCGCTGCCAGGCGGTTTGCACGTCCCTCCCCTGCTCAGGGCGGCGATGATCCTCAATAGCATCCAGGTACGCCTCGATGCGGTGAAGATTCCGATACCGGACCCCACCAAGGTGTCCATGTGCGCCTGGTCCAAACGCCAGATACTCGCCTTGTGCCCAGGTGAGCAAGTTGTACCGACAAGCGTGATCAGGTCGGGAGTAGTTGCTGGTTTCGTAGCGGATGAAACCAGCGGCGGTGAGTAACTCCTCGGCGAGTTCATACTTGTCTGCTTGATCGTCCTCATCGGGACCGGGCGCTCCGGCGCCGACGGCCCGGCTCAGAGTGGTCCCGCGTTCAACGGTCAACGCATACGTGGAAACGTGATCAGGTTCGAGTGCAATCGCCTTCTCAACCGACTCTCGCCATGAAGCGATCGACTCGCCCGGCGTACCGAAGATGAGATCGAGACTGATAGAGCCGAATCCAGCCGCCTTGGCGCTGCGAACGCCCTCAGATATCTGCTGCGGAGAGTGCAACCTGCCGAGATCGTCGAGAACCCCCCTATCGAACGACTGGGCTCCAAATGAAACCCTGGTGAAGCCGCCGGCCACCAAGTTGTCGGCCACGGATGGAGTCCAATCCTCGGGATTCACCTCAATGCTGACCTCGGCCCGATCCGCGAGACCAAACCGGGTTCGTAACCCGTTGAGAATCGAGATCAACTGAACGGGAGATAGACGGCTCGGTGTCCCACCGCCAAATGCAACAGAGTCCAGTCGGTTCCACGGGGATTCCAATTCGATCTCATGGAGAACGGCTTCAACAAACCGCCCGGTGAGATCTTCACGGCCTGCAACGACGTTGAAATCACAGTATGGACACACCCTGGCACAGAACGGAATGTGGACATAGGCGCCTGCCCAACTTCCGGCGTGGTCGGCCAGTTCGACGCTGTCGGGGCGCATCAATCCTCCGCGTCGACCCGCAGAGCCGAGATGAATGCCTCCTGAGGAACCTCGACAGAACCCACCATCTTCATTCGGCGTTTGCCCTCTTTCTGCCGCTCGAGAAGCTTGCGCTTGCGACTGACATCCCCGCCGTAGCACTTGGCGATGACATCCTTGCGGCGAGCCTTGACCGTCTCACGGGAGATGATCCGGCTCCCGATAGCGGCCTGAATCGGAACATCAAACAGCTGCCGGGGTATCAGGCCGCGCAATCGCTCGACCATCTTCTTGCCGTACTGGTAGGCCTTGTCGCGGTGAGTGATCGTTGAAAACGCATCGACTGGTTGGCCGTTCAGCAGTATGTCGACCTTGACCAGATCCGAGACCTGGTACCCGCCCGGTTCGTAGTCGAGTGAGGCATAGCCCCTGGTGCGGGATTTGAGGTGGTCAAAGAAGTCAAAGACAACCTCGGCGAGTGGAAGATCGTACGTCAACTCGACGCGCTCGGGGGACAGATACTGCATGTGATCCATCGACCCGCGTCTGGCCTGAACACGCTCCATGATCGTCCCCACATACTCAGACGGGGCCAGGATCATCGATCGAACAAACGGCTCTTCCAACGTCGAAATCTTCCCGGCATCCGGCAGATCCTGCGGTGAGCGGATTTCCTGCACGGTTCCA
>CBDTUP010000253.1:0-4610 GCA_965363685.1 uncultured bacterium
ACTTTCTTACTGCCTTACTCATTGTAGACGCCGCGCATCCAACCTCATCGGCGAACTCAACCAGGTGCTCCGGTGACGACGACGCGTGTTGTCACCGGGCGAGCCTACCGCCGCTCGCCTTCCGATCCGCCGACTTTGCAAGAAGGCCAGTCCAGGTGAGATCGACGTTGTCATGGCTCGTGACAAGGGGGTGTTTTCTGTCAGGGTGGTTTGCTACAATCGAACATATGTTCGATACGCTGACAAGCGATGCTCTGGTCCAGGATTGGCTCTTTGAAGCCGATCTGGGTGATGCAGATCTCGTGCTCGCCATCGAGGACGCCGATCAGTTGGCTCCGGCCAATTCGGCGATACCACCCGATTTGGCCGAGATGGAGCCGGGGATCGTGCTGGCTGCCGTCTTGTCGGCGATCGACATCGACAACCTGACCGGACACGATCGGGTGATCGTCATGGCGGCTCACCAGCGGATGGCCTCTCACTACCAGGCCCAGGTGTATGCGTCGATGGCCGCAGTCGCCGATGCCGTTACCGAGCGATTGCACAACGACGGTGAGACCGATTTCGAGGTGGTGGAGGACGCCTGTTCGTCCGAGATCCGCGCGGCTCTCAGGCTCACCCGGAAAGCCGCCGACAGCGAACTATCTATTGCCCGCGACTTGAGGACCCGTCTGCCGGCCGTCTGGCAGCAGTTCGTGACGGGTCGGATCGACAGGCGCCGTGCCAACCTCATCCTCCATCGCACGGAGCATCTCGACGGCACTCGTGCCCGAGAGGTCACCGGGCAGGTTCTGGAGAAGGCTCCCGAGCTGACCACCGGCCAACTGACGTCGTTACTGCGGAAGCTCTCCGTCGAGGCCGACCCCGAAGATGCCAAGCGCCGCTACGAAACCGCGGTTGAGGAGCGGCGAGTTGTTCTCGAGTCGGGCGTCGACGGTACTGCTCATCTCTACCTGATGGATCTACCGCCGGATCGAGCGATTCGGATCCGCGATCTCATCGACACGACCGCTCGCAGCCTTCGGGCAGCAGGCGAGAAACGAACCATGGATCAGCTGCGCGCCGACGTCATCTTGGACATGCTCGATCCGTTGCACTCCAGTTCGGCGGGCAAATCTCGACGAGGGGCGCTGGTGCTGACGGTCGATCTGGCCACCCTGGCCGGATTGGACGAGGCATCCGGTCATCTTGGCGGGTACGGGCCGGTCATTTCCGACATTGCCCGTCAGGTTGCCGAATCCTCCCGTTTCGAGGAGTGGCGCTTCGTTGTCACCGATTCAGAGCGCCGTTCGCTCCAGGCCGGCGTGACCCGCCGCCGTCCCACTGCGGCAGCCCGTCGATTGATCGAGTCGATGTATCCCACGTGCGTGTTTCCCGGATGCCGGGTACCGGCGTCACGGTGTGACCTCGACCACACCACACCGTGGGGGCAGAGTCACAGCACATCCGTTCACGGACTCGCCCCACTCTGCCGGCGCCATCACATCCTGAGGCATCGAGCCGGTTGGCGGTACCGGCGATCCGACTCGGGCGATCACACCTGGGTCAGCCCGCTGGGTCATCCATATAGAGATCGGGGAAGATCGCCATGATGGATTTCGACCTTGGGTCGTCGGTCGATGTCACTTTGCTCCGCTTTGTCGGGGTCCGTCCGCCGCCAGGCGCCCTCGTCGTTCGTCAAGGAAGGTCGGATTCTCAAGATTGTTAGGTATCTGTGAGTCGTCTCGTGCATCTTTGCGATGTGAGATGGCACTGTGGTCCTCCACCGAAGAACTCCCGGTTTCGCGGCCGGGAGTTCTTCGTTGATAAGGTGGGTTAACCCGGGACTTCGCCCGGGACTTCCATCAGACCCAGCTCGACACCGACTTCGGTCTCGGTGGCAAGCCTGTCGCCGGTGAACATGAGTTCATGCCGCAGACCGTCGGTGGCGAATTCTGCCTTGGCGAAGACGCGGTGGAAGTCCTCGCCCCCAATCAGTTCAAAGAGGGCCATCCTCTCACCGTGAATGATCATCATGCCGCCGTCGACACCCATATAGGCAGCGGGCGGCTCACAATGCCCGTCGGCCGCCTGCTTCCCGAAGAACGTCATGGCATCCTGGAAGCTCTCCATGGCGAGCGATTCACGGCCTACGAACGGGCGCTTGTAGTGGATGACAAGTGCTGCATCCATCGAATACGTCCCCTCTCTCGACAGCCGGAAGAAACGAGGTGCATACAGACAGGGATCCCTCGCTTCCGGCGGAAATCGGCGACGTCCGCACACGAGAACCTCCTTCAACTCAGGGGGCGTCGCTTCAGTCGGCATCGCGCCGGTTCCTTGCCGGGTCAACGAAGATCTAGTCGTGCAGTTTCCAATAGCCCCGACCGTTGCGTGCCACAGGGCGTCTGCTTTCGGATGCGCAGGCATTTCGACAAGGAGCCCTGATCGGCTCATCCGTGATCATTCCGAGCTTCGTAGAAATCACATGAGCACGACTGCACCGAATCCGCGACCCGGCGAGCTTGAAACGGATGGAACCCCCCAGAGATCCAGAACATTGATTTCAGGCGGATCCGGACTGATCGGAAGCGCCCTCACTACTTCACTCCTCGAGAGAGGCAACGACGTGCGAAGACTGGTCCGGCGTCAACCGGGCGCGACCGGCGAATACTTCTGGGATCCCTATGAGGCCGTGATCGATGATCGAGCATTGGAGGGTGTAGACGTCGTGATAAACCTGTCTGGAGCGGGTATCGGCGACAAACGATGGACGGCCGAACGCAAAGCAGCGTTGTACGACAGTCGGATTTCTACAACACGCCTACTCGCCGAGCATCTCGCCCGAATCGAAAACCCTCCACGAGTGTTCGTTTCGCAATCGGCCATTGGAATCTACGGTGATCGGGGTGACGAGATCCTCACCGAAAGCTCATCGAACGGGCCCGCAGATGACTTCCTTGCATCTTTGACCATCGATTGGGAGGAAGCCGCGGCCCCGGCGGTCGAAGCAGGAATCCGGGTAGTTCATCCCCGCGCCGGTCTCGTTCTTTCCCGTAACGCACAGTTGCTGCGGCGCCTCGTCCCTCTATTCAAAGCCGGACTCGGTGGGCCGATTGGGGATGGAAACCAGTGGTGGAGTTGGATAACCCTCACCGACGTGATCAGGGCCACGGAGCATCTGATCCAATCGGATATCGAAGGACCAGTCAATCTCGTTGCACCTTCGCCCGTTCGGCAGAAGGATTTCGCCAGGTTGCTGGCGGGCGCAGTGCGGCGCCCGGCGATACTTCCGGTTCCGAAGGTCGCCATGCGATTGGCTCTCGGTGGTGAAAAGGCTGAGGCCATCGGCTTCTCGAGCACCCGAGCGCTACCCGAGAGACTCTCAGACGACGGTTTCGAGTTCGCCGACTCCGATCTCGCGTCTGCGCTGGCGATGATGCTCGCCTAATGCGCCAACTCTTCTAGGCATTGGCACCGTCGCTCCCGCCCCTTGAGGCTGGGGAGTGGTCTCGCCGGTAGGTGAGAGAGAGGGGGGTCTCCGCAGGTCCAGCGACCGGTGACGATAGCGGCAGTCATCCGCAGACCTCAGTGGTATCGAACAACTTGGAGACGAAAAGAAAGATCCCCCACATGCCTCCTCTCGAACTCTCCGGTAAACGTGTCTTGATTCTCGGTGGATCCGGCGAACTCGGCGGCCGGATTGCTCACGAACTCAGCCGCCGCGGTGCATCCGTCCTCCTGGCCGGGCGCGACGGCGAACGGCTCAAATCGCGATCAGATCAGCTCGGTCCCACCAGCTCAACTCTGGCGTTCGATCTGCGGGTCGATGATCCGAGTTCGGCCATTCACGGGGCAATCCAGCAACTGGGCGGGCTCGACGGAATTGTCAACGCGGCCGGCGTGGTGGCGTTCGGGCCACTGGAGGAACTGAGCGACGCCGCTCTAGACGAGCTCATCGTCACCGACTTCAGCGGCCCGTTGCGGGTGCTGCGGGAGGCGATCCCGCACCTCGAAGGCGGATTCTGGGTGAGCATCACAGGAGTAGTCGCCGAACAGCCAATGGGAGGCATGGCCGCCTATTCCGCGGTCAAGGCCGGTCTCAGTGCAGCCACGAGGGCATTGTCCCGCGAACTCCGCCGCAAGAAGATCCACGTCCTCGACGCCCGCCCTCCTCACACTGAAACCGGATTGGCTACTCGACCGATCGAAGGCAATCCACCTGCACTTCCGACCGGTCTGGATCCTGATCAGGTGGCCCGGCGCATCGTTGAGGCTCTCGCCGCCGGAGAACGAGAACTCTCCTCCACCCAGTTCGCATGACCCTTGTGCTGCATGCGGCAGCCACCTGGTTCATGGTCGGGTTGATCTGGACAATCCAATCGGTCCACTACCCGCTGTTCGACGAAAGTCTCAACACTTTAACGCTTACCGTGAAGATCCATGAGGTCGCAGAGCGCTACGACATCGAGGACATGCACGCCCACTGCTCGATTCCGCATTCGCTGTGCGTCCACCTCTTCCGCGAGATCGGCGACTGCGTGTTCGGCACCATCACGATGGTCCACGGCAGCGACACGACCCTGGCCGGCCAAGAGGGGCCGCTGTTTCTGATCAACCGCTCATATTGG
>CBDTUP010000254.1:0-4597 GCA_965363685.1 uncultured bacterium
TGCAATCAACATTGGCCGGTTGGTTGGCCGTGGCGTATGGATGGTCGCAGGCGATCGCAAGCAGATGGCCATCAGACACATGACGAGGCTGGGCGGTTCTGATTCGGCTGTCGCCAGAGCGAAACAGATGTATGACGCATACGGACGTTATTGGGCCGAGGCCCTGTGGATGCGTCCCCGGCGTGCGGCCGAAGTGGTCGAACGGGTGAGCACCGACGGACTCGACCAGGTGCTGGCGGCCCGTGACGCCGCGACCGGCATGGTCTATGCCCTTCCCCACATCGGCAATTGGGAAGTGGCGGGCACGATAGCCCGTCGCGAGGGGATTGAACTCGTTGCTGTGGCCGAGAAACTTCGCAACCGACGACTGATCGAATGGTTCGTACGCTTGCGCAACATGCTTGGCATCGACATCGTCCTGGCCGATGGCTCCCGTGAGGTGTTTCGTCAACTGTATGGTGTCCTCGATCGAGGCGGCGCGGTGGCGCTCGTAGCGGATCGTGATCTCAGCGGCCGCGGCATCCCGACCGAGTTCTTCGGTGAGCAGACCACTCTCCCGGGTGGCGCAATTAGCCTCGGCGTCCGGCGCAACGTCCCTGTGTTTCCCGTTGCTTCCTTCTTTCGAGAAGGGCGAGGGCATCACATTGTGGTGGCAGCGCCGATCGAGATTCCCTCCGAAGGATCGGTCGAAGAGCGCATATCGGCCGGCGTGGCAGCCATGGCGATTGCTTTTGAGGATCTCATCCGCAGGGCACCCGAACAGTGGCATCTGCTCCAGCCCAACTGGCCTTCCGATCGGGAACTCACGTGAAGGTGGCGGTCGTTTCTCCGTACTCGTTGGACGCTCCGGGCGGAGTCCAGGATCAAGTGATCGAGATCGATCGGCGCCTACGCGGCGCCGGGATCGAGTCCTGGGTGGTCGGTCCGGGGGCCGATGGTCCGCCTGGGGCGCAACTGCTCGGGCGTGGCGTCGAGATCCCTGCAAACGGTTCCCGTGCGCCGGTAGACCTCAACCCGAAACTGTTGCGCACGGCGGTTCGGGCGGTTGAAGGTGCTGATGTTGTGCACCTACACGAGCCATTGATCCCGCTGGTCGGTTGGGCTCTTCTGGCGCGCAAGCAGATCCCGATGGTGGCGACGTTTCACGCCGACCCTTCCCGGTTCATACGCGGTGCCTATCGGGTGCTCGGCCCACTGCTCAGACCGCTACTCAATCGGATAGACAGGACGACGGCGGTCAGCGAGGTCGCAGCCTCTGCAATAACTCCGTTGGGTCTCGATTATCGGATAATCCCGAACGCGATCGACCTAGCGCTGTACAACGATCGGGCGGTGAAGACACGCCATCGTCTGGCGTTCATCGGCCGGGACGAACCCAGAAAAGGTCTCGATGTCTTGCTGGCTGCCTGGCCCCTCATTCGCGCTGGTGCACCCGAGGTTGAACTCGACGTCGTCGGAACCAGTAGAAACGCTCTGATTCCCGGTGTTCGTTTTCACGGACGGGTCGAGGCGGCGAAGAAGCGTGCGATCTTGAGTGCAGCCGAGGTGTTTGTTGCTCCGAATCTCGGCGGCGAGAGCTTCGGGATCACGCTGCTTGAAGGAATGGCGGCCGGTTGTGCTGTCGTCGCCTCCGACCTCGAGGCATTTCGAGCGGTCGGAGGCGAGGCAGCCCGATACTTCCCGACTGGTAGTTCCGACGGCCTTGCCCGACGTGTAGTGGAGCTCCTGGCGGGGAAGGAGGCCCTCGAACGGGTAGCGGTGGCGTCGGTCGAGCGTTCGCAGCACTTCGACTGGGCTACAGTGCTCCCCGCGTACATCGAGATGTACGAATCCGCCCTCAGGCGTGACTGACTCCATTCTCTCTTAGGAACATGCAACAGCTAATCGAACGCTTCAAGAGTCTCTCGAATGTCCAGCAACTCGCCATCGGCGGCGCCGCCGTGGTCCTGATTCTCATCATCGTTGCGGTGGTGGTCTCGGGCGGTGACGATGAACCGGAGCCGACCGCTTCTCCTTCGACGACGACATTCGCCGTTGAGCAGACAACAACGACCTCAGCGACGGAGACGTCTACCACAACCTCGACCGTGCCTGATGATCCAACGGGACCGCAGTGGCCGCTGACCGGAATCGTCGACGCAGCTGCCGAGCCGACGGCGCCAATTCTGGTAGCCAAGATCGACAACAGCGCTACCTCCCGTCCGCAAACGGGAATCGCGCAGGCGGATATGGTCATCGAGGTTCTCGTCGAAGGAGGGGTGGCGAGATTCCTAGCCTTCTATCAGTCGGATATTCCGAGCGAGATCGGCCCGATCAGGAGCACGCGTGAGGTAGATCCAAAACTGATCGCTCCGTTCAACGTGGCGTTCGCCCACTCCGGGGGGGTGGATGCGAATATCGTCGCGATCAGGAGTGTCGCGGTCGACGCCGGCCACCCGGTTCTCGGAAATGCTGCCTACGGGCGCGACCCGGATCGACCGGCTCCCTACGATCTCATGCTGAATCCGAATCCGGCCCTCGATCTCGCGGACGCAGCGTCCGGCGACATCTGGTTCAGCTTCGACGATGAAACAGCCACTGGTGAACAGGCTCTCACCGTCAACCTGTCACTATCCGCGGCCACACCCGTGACATACCGATGGTCGTCGGCTGACGACGGCTATCTCCGATTCCATGGGGATTCCGCGCATCTAGACGATCAAGGCTCTTCGATCTCCGCCGACAACGTTGTCGTTCTCTTCGTGCAGCAGATCGATACAGGCCGCACCGATGCGGCGGGTAGTTCCGTCCCCGACTACCAGGTAACCGGAACGGGGGAAGCGGTCGTGTTTCGCGACGGCGTCGCGATCCGGGGAAACTGGGAACGAGGTAGTCAGGATGGATTCTTCCGGATTCTCGATGACGACGGTCGGCCGATCACCCTCACCCCTGGGAACGTGTGGATTGAACTAACTCCGATCGGCCGCAGCCTCGGCTGGCAGTAGAATCGAAAGAAAGAGGAGTCACAGCGTGGAACGAGCGACAGATCGAGTCAAACGAGGCCTGGCAGAGATGCTCAAGGGCGGCGTCATCATGGATGTCGTCAATGCGGAGCATGCCAAGATCGCCGAGGAAGCCGGCGCGGTCGCGGTAATGGCGCTCGAGCGGGTCCCGGCCGACATTCGCAGAGACGGGGGAGTGGCCCGGATGGCCGACCCGGAAAAGATCCAGGAGATCATCGCTTCGGTCAGCATCCCGGTGATGGGCAAGGTCCGGATCGGCCACTTCGTCGAGGCACAGGTTCTGCAGTCGCTCGGAGTCGATTACATCGATGAGAGCGAGGTGCTGACTCCCGCCGACGAAGAAAACCACATCGACAAGTGGGCGTTCACCACGCCGTTTGTCTGTGGAGCGCGCAACCTGGGCGAAGCGTTACGCCGGATCGGCGAAGGCGCCGCCATGATCCGGACCAAAGGCGAGGCCGGCACCGGGAATGTGGTGGAAGCCGTTCGACATATGCGGACCATGAACAGGGAGATTCGGGCACTATCCACGATGGAGCCGGGCGAATTGATGGCAGCCGCCAAATCGATGGGTGCCCCTTTCGATCTAGTTCAGGAAATTGCCGCCTCGGGACGTCTTCCTGTCGTCAATTTCGCCGCCGGGGGAATAGCCACGCCCGCCGACGCCGCGCTGATGATGCAATTGGGTTGTGACGGCGTGTTTGTGGGGTCCGGGATCTTCAAATCGAACGATCCGGCTCCCCGGGCACGGGCGATCGTAGAGGCCGTCACCTTCCACGACACTCCGGAGACGATCGCCAAAGTCTCGAGCGGACTCGGCGAGGCAATGGTCGGCATTGAGATGGGAACGCTGAGCGACTCCGAGCTGCTGCAGACCCGGGGTTGGTGAGCGTGGCCGAGGTAGGGGTACTCGCCCTCCAGGGCGGCGTGCGTGAGCATGCGCTGGCCGTCCAGTCGGCCGGGGGAAGCTGGCGTCCGGTGCGCCGTCCGGAGGATCTGGAGGGGATAGATGCCCTCATCATCCCGGGTGGCGAATCAACGACGATCGGCAGACTCGCCGGGATCTACGGGCTCATTGATCCACTTCGGTCGGCAGTCGCCGGTGGGCTTCCGACCTTTGGCACCTGCGCCGGAATGATCTTGTTGGCCGCCGGAGTTACCGGGGTGGACCAACCCCAATTGGGAGTCCTGGACATAATCGTTGAACGCAACGCCTTCGGGCGCCAGAACGAGTCGTTTGAAGTCAACCTGATGATTGACGGGCTCGACGAGCCCTTCCGAGCGGTCTTCATCCGCGCTCCCTGGGTCGCCAAGTTGGGTGGAGGTGTCGAAGTGGTAGCGGAGATCGACAATCACCCCGTGATGGTCCGGCAAGGCAACATCTTGGCGTCCTCCTTCCATCCCGAACTGACCGGAGACGTTCGGATCCATACAATGTTGTTGGAGGCCGCCGAACACCGGCGCCGTATCGACGGAGACCACTGATGTCCGGACATTCCAAATGGTCGACGATCAAACACAAGAAGGGTGCCAAGGACGCCAAGCGGGGCCAACTCTTCGCCAAGCTGGTCAAGATGGTCGAAGTGGCCGCGCGG
>CBDTUP010000255.1:0-4570 GCA_965363685.1 uncultured bacterium
GGTGGCACCGAGCGCCTGCATCTGCGTTGCGAGGCTCGGGTCGATTCCTTGAACGGCCGTCATCGTTAGCCCGACTACAAGCGGGAAGGCAATGATCGTCTGCGCGACGATCATGCCGGTGGGCGTGAATAGCCAGTCGAGGTTTCCCAACGGTCCTCGATTGGAGAGCATGAGGTAGGTGAACAAACCTACCGCGACCGGTGGAAGCCCCATTCCCGTATAGATGACGGGAACGATGATCGTTCGCCCCGGCAGATTCCGGGCCAGCCCGACCGCCGCCCCAATCGGGATTCCAAGCAGAAGGGCGATCGTCAGAGCACCCAGGGTCACCTGGAGCGTCAGGCCGACCGTCTCCAACAGCTCCGCGTCCATATCGAGCAGGAGTCGAATGGCGTCACCGAATGAGCGCAGAAGCGTCTCCATCGATTCAGACACCTGCGACGAGGAACATCGCGGCTGCCCTCACCGGTCGTGCCAGGCGTCGGAGTTCGGATAGAACAAAGGTTGACCGAACGAATCCGTACCGAACAATTCAATCATTTGTTGCGTCTCGATTGCCGTCAGCCATTCAACAAACCGTTCGGCCAGATCGTCATTGATATTCCCCTTTTCCGGATTGACCGGGATAACCCCATAGGGGTTGAGCAGAGCCGGATCATCGTTCTCGGCAATCGAATTGCCACCTACGAGGAGCACCAAACCGGGCAGGTTACCCCCTTGGGACAAGAAGGTGCCACGGTCGGTGAGCGCGTAGGCACCGGTTTCGTTGGCGTAGTTGAGAGTCGATCCCATGCCCTGACCCAGCGACTTGTACCAGCCGGAACCGGCCCCAGGAGAAATGCCGGCCGCATCCCAGATGGCGAGTTCCTTCGAGTGGGTGCCGGAGTCGTCACCGCGCGACGCAAAGACTGCACTGGTCGCGGCGATCATCTCGAAAGCCCGTGCCGCCGTCTTCTCCCCTGAGATCCTGGCGGGATCGGATTCGGGACCAACGACAACGAAGTCATTGAACATCACGTCGGTTCTCGCCAGGCCATGTCCGGCGGCCACGAATTCATCTTCCGTGGTCCTGGCATGCACGAGGATGACGTCGGCGTCTCCTGCTTCTCCGAGGGCTATCGCCTGCCCGGTTCCGACTGCCACTACGTCGACTCGGGCATGGTGCTCAAGTTCGAAGTCGGGAAGGATGGCTCCCAGCAATCCTGAGTCTGCTGTGCTGGTTGTGGTTGCCAGACGAAGCACCTCTGGCTCCGACGTACCGGCGCAGGCGGCGAGGGCGAGGGCGAGGGCGAGCACGATCAGCAATGCTGCCCGAACACGCATCGTCTTCCCTCCCGTCGTAATGATGAAAGATCATAACGACTGGATCCTCTGCGAAAGCCGGAGCACCGCCGAAATCCACCTACCCGGACTTGGGCCCGAAGACCTCATGACGAATCTCGCCAATCGCTCGCTCGGCCCGATTCGCGAAATGGCGCATCTCGCGCACATGAGCACGCCCGGCCCCGGTCAGCGCCGCTCCCCCACCTTCCGACCCGCCCGTTTGGGTCTCCAGCAGCTGAATGCCCAGACGCTCTTCCATATCGTGAACCTTCTGCCAGGCGACCCGATACGGAACACCCATGGCCTTGGCACCGGCGGTGATGGAGCCATGCTTGTCGATGGCCTCGAGCAACTCGACCCTCCACAGCGAGGTAGCTACCTCACCATCGACCTCGAACCAGATGTTGAACTTCGCCTCCATCTCGTTCATGGTGCCGACACCTCAACCGGACCGACAACCTCGACTTCCGACCGGACAATGCTCGCCCATCCGGGAAGCGTCCCTCGCGCCTCGAGGCCGCTATCGCTCAATTCGTACACGATCGTCTCGGCGAAGACGTCACTCCACACCGGCGCGAGGTATGCGGCGATCACTGCGCCGTCGTAGTCGAGCCAGAACGGAAACTGAGCAACCTCATACGCAGACTCTGCACCCGAGCCGAGGAAGTGAATGACCACCTCCGAAGCTCCGTCAGGTTGTTGCCGGGAGAAACTGAGGTTGAGCCCATCCGGAGAAATCACCACTCCCGTCGGGCATTCGAAGGTGTCAAAGCATTCGGCAACGTCGGGAATCGGGTTGGTCGGGTAGTCGACCGGGAAGCCAGACAAATCAACGAAATCGAGCCAACTGAAACCCTCTCCGCTCCCTTCGATCGCGAATACTTCGCCCCCGAATGTTGCTCTGGAGGCGCCCGACTCCCATCCACCGGTAGTGGTTACCGGTTGCTTGGCGCCGGTCACGAGATCGAAGGCCACCAGCACCTCACCGGCCGTCGACGGGTTGTTGTACCAGGTGCGAGACAGATACAGCAGTGTCGGAGATCCGTCGACAATCGCTACTCCCTCGAGATCGACGATCTCCTGCTCGCCCGGCGTAACGATCTCCTCGACCTCGGCGTTGCCGGGTCGGAGGCGAAGTATCGGCGGAGGTTCGTCGGGATATACGAATGGGTCTCCTTGGAAGACGACGCCACCGGCACGATCATCGAAAGCGGCATGGATCTCGCCGGTCGCCAACAGTCCGTAGGACCCATCCTCCGACAACAGCCACAAACCGGCCTCGTCGACCAGCAGGAACGCCGCCGGCAGCGAACCGTCGAACGGTTCACGGCTGATCCCGGGATCGGGCACGGTCGTCGTCGCTCCGGCCACTGTTGTGGTCGTCGATTGCGTAGCCGCCGTCGTTGTGCTCTCGGCCACCATCGTTGTGGTGGTAGCAACCGGGGCCGTGGGCGTGGTAGCCGTATCCGAATCCTCCGTTGTAGTTGTCGTGGGGCTGCAAGCGGCGGAAACCATGGCAAGAACCAGCATCCAGACCGTGCGGCGCATCATGAAGAATCCTCCTCGGATACCCGCCTGAGCCTAGGCGGAACTCACCTACCAAAAGTACAGGGGTCCGCACCGATATGCGCGAACCCCTGCGTCGGGTTTGAGTCTCCTAACCGTGCCGGATCGCGGCCTGAGCCGCCGCCAATCGGGCGATCGGGACCCGGAACGGCGAGCAACTCACGTAGTCCAGATCCAGTCGGTGGCAGAGGTCGATAGAACTCGGATCGCCACCGTGCTCACCACAGATTCCCACCTCGAGACCGGGGCGGGTCACACGGCCCCGCTCGACTCCCCACTGCATCAGCTTGCCGACCCCGTCCTCATCGAGAGATGCAAACGGATTCACCGCCAGGATGCCCTGCTCCAGGTAGGAGATGAGGAATCCGGTCTCGGCATCGTCGCGGCTGATACCGAAGGTCGTCTGGGTCAGGTCGTTCGTGCCGAATGAGAAGAACTCGGCGTACTCAGCCATCTCGTCGGCCGTGATTGCAGCACGGGGGATTTCGATCATCGTGCCGAACTTGTAGTCGACCTCGATGCCCTGCTCCTCCATCACCTGCTTGGCTTCAGCTTCCAGAACCTCCCGCTGACGTTTCAGTTCGTTCACATGGCTCGTGAGCGGGATCATGATCTCTGGGTGCGTCTCCACACCCTCGCGCGCTACCTGACAGGCTGCCTCGAAGATCGCCCGCACCTGCATCTTGGTCAGCTCGGGAATCATGATTCCGAGCCTGACTCCCCTGGTTCCAAGCATCGGGTTCATTTCTCTGAGCGCCTCAACGCGCTCCAACATGTGCTCTTCCTCTTCGACCTCATGCAGGATCTCGTCCAGTTCACGCAACGAGGTGGCGTGCGCCAACCGGATCTTGTGATCGGTTATCGACAGCGTCAGGTCCTCGTAGGCAGGAAGGAACTCATGTAGCGGCGGATCAATCAAGCGGATGATCACCGGGAGCCCATCCATGGCCCGGAACAAACCTGCAAAGTCGCCTCGCTGGAACGGAAGCAGAACGTCGAGGGCCTCCTGCCTCCGGGTCTCCGACTCTGCGGTGATCATCTGCTGTACAAACGGCATCCGCTCGGGTTCGAAGAACATGTGCTCGGTACGGCAAAGACCGATCCCCTGCGCGCCATACGAGCGAGCTCGCTCGGCGTCGCGTGGGTAGTCCGCATTCGTCCAGACCTGGAGCTTCCGGAACTCGTCTGCCCAGGACAAGAGTTTCGTCAACCAGGGATCCTCGATATCGGGGACCTTGGTGGCCAGTTGCCCGGCAAACACCTCTCCGGTGGTGCCATCGATGGAAATCCAATCCCCTTCTACGATCTCCCTGCCGGCCACGGCCATCCTGCGGTTGGCCATGTCGATCTCTAGTTCTGCCACACCCACAACGGCCGGCTTGCCGAACTGCCTTGCAACGAGTGCCGCGTGACTGGTTCTGCCACCGCGGCTCGTCAGAATGCCGTCGGCTGCCAGCATCCCGTGTACATCGTCCGGTTTGGTCTCGGGCCGCACCATGATCACGTGCTTGCCCTCTTCCTTGGCCCACGTCTCAGCGAGATCTGCGTCGAAGGCGACGATTCCAACGGCGGCTCCGGGAGAGACGTTGAGGCCGGTGGCAACCAGATCATCAGCATCGATAGCTGCCCGCCGCGATTCCGGATCGAACTGCGGGTGGAGGAAGAAGTCGACCTGATCGGG
>CBDTUP010000256.1:0-4492 GCA_965363685.1 uncultured bacterium
CGTCGGCGGCATGGTCCATCCCTACTTCGAGCGTCGTCGAGGCCGGCAACCGGTCGACCGATAGCGGCCCGTGCACCGGTACCGCGGGCCACGACCTCACTCAACGCGGCCGTGACCTGTTGAGCGACTCCCCGGTCCATGGCTTCCGTCACGATCGGCACCGCGTCGTATAGGTTGACGCCGCCGGAGGTTTCGATCGATGTCACGAAGATCGGGGAGATATGGACCCCCTCGGCGGCGAAGGTGCCGTAGGCAGAAGCCATGTCTATGACTGATGCTTCCTGGGCCCCAAGAACAAGGGAGTGGAAGGGTTGAAGCTCAGATGTGATCCCGGCCGCTCTAGCCAAATCGACGATTGCCTGGGGACCGACCGCATCGACTAGCTGGGCATAGACGACGTTGACGGACCAAACCGTTCCGTCAAGCAGAGTGAGATTGCCGAAGTTCGCCCCTCCGTAGTTTTCCACTTCCCACGGTCCGGAATTGGTCGAGACGACTACGGCCGAGCCACCGGCGAAGGTCGAGGTCAGAGTGAATCCATGCTCCAATGCAGCCGCGAGCGCAAACGGCTTGAATGCCGAACCGGTCTGCCGGAGCCCTTGGGTCGCAAGATTGAACTGTGCTACCGGATCGGTGGGGCTGTAGAAGTCGGCGCCACCGACGATGGCACGAACGTATCCGGTTCGAGGCTCGACGGCGACGAGTGCCGCCGAGGGTCCATCTACCGGCAGTGAGGCCGAGACCGCCTGCTCGGCCGACTCTTGCATCAACGGGTCGAGCGTCGTTTGAATTCGAAGCCCACCCCGGAATAGTGCGTTGTATCTGTCCGTAGCAGTGGCGCCGAGGGCCGGGTCCGCCAGCAGCATTCGTTTGACCTCTTCCGTGAAATACGGATACCGCATCTGTTCGGGAGGCCGGGGTGGAGCGAGTTGTAGGTTGGCGGAATCAGCGACGGCGGCATCATCGGACGAAATCCATCCGAGTTCGGACATCTTGTTCAAGACCACCCGCCTTCGCTGGACGGCGGCCTCCGAGTCTCGGTAGGGGTCGGTAGCCGATGGCGATTGGATCAGTCCGGCCAACAAAGCCGATTCAGGAAGGGAAAGCTGCTCGACGCTCTTGTCGAAATAGTGCGCAGCTGCGGCCCCAACTCCATAGGAACCTCCGCCGAGGTATACGGTGTTGACGTAGCGTTCGAGAATCTCCTCCTTTGAGAGGTTCTCCTCCAAGCGAAGCGCAAGAGTGGCTTCCTCGATCTTCCGATCGGCCGTGACTTCCGGGGTCAACAACACGTTCTTGAGGTACTGCTGCGTGATCGTTGAGCCACCTTGGACGATGGCACCGGCCTCGATGTTCTCGACCAGAGCTCGGGCGACAGATTTGAGGTCGACGCCGGGATGGACCCAGTAGCGCTCGTCCTCGATTGCAACCACCGCGTCGATGAGGTGTTGCGGAAGATCATCGTAGGAGACCAATACCCGGTCTTCTTCCGCATGCCACTCGGCCAATACCGATCCATCGGCGGCGTAGACGATTGTGGTCAGGCCGAGGTCGCCTAATCCGGGGTCTTCGAGAGGTTGATAACTGCACGCCGCGGACACGATTGCCGCGGCGACCACCAGCGCCGGCAGTCGTTTCATGAGGGCCCTATCTCCAGGCGCGAAGGGTACCGGCAACGTGGCGCAATCGAAGGCATTTGGCGGAGGATGAATGGGCATCCGGCTAGGCTGCCGGAGCCATGGCGAATGACCTTCAGCAACTACTTCGCGGGACGGACACCGTTCTGCCTGAGGGAGACCTCGAGAAGCGCCTGGACGGATCCCGTCCTCTTCGTGTCAAGCTGGGGATGGATCCAACAGCTCCGGCGGTCACTCTCGGATGGGCAGTCGTGTTGCGAAAGCTCCGTCAGTTCCAGGAACAGGGACACATCGCGGTATTGATCGTTGGTGACTTCACGGCCCAGGTTGGTGATCCATCCGGGAAGAGCGAGACGCGGCGTAGGTTGTCGGCCGAGGAAGTTCTAGGGCACGCCGATTCCGTTCTCGAAGGCTTCCGTAAGGTGCTGTTGCCGGACCGTCTCGAGATTCGATACAACTCGGAGTGGTTGGGCTCCATGGACATGGCCGACGTGTTGGATATGACTGCTCAGGTGACAGTTGCCCAAATGCTGGAACGGAGTGACTTCGCCAAGCGCTTCGACGCACACGAGCCGATATCGGTGATGGAGTTCATGTATCCGCTCTTGCAGGGGATGGATTCAGTGGCCGTAGAAGCGGATATCGAATTAGGTGGAGCCGATCAATTGTGGAACCTCATGATGGGTCGAGTCCTGCAGGAGCGGCACGGTCAGCGGCCGCAAATAGCAATGACGATGCCGCTGCTCATCGGAACCGATGGGGAGCACAAGATGTCTCAATCTCTGGGTAATTACATCGGAATCGATGAGCCGGCCGATGAGATATTCGGCAAGGTGATGAGTATTCCCGACAAACTGACGGTCCAGTACTTCGAGTTGGCCACTGCGGTTCCAATGGTCGAGGTGGCAGAGATCAGCGAGGGACTGGCCTCGGGCGAGTTCCACCCCGGCGAGATCAAACGGCGCCTTGCCCGGGAAATCGTCGACCTCTATCACCGTGATGGGGCGGGGCTGGCGGCGGAGCAGGCTTTTGATCAAGTATTCAAGCGACACGAGATTCCCGACGAGATCCCTGAGTATCTGTTGCCTTCTGGTGATCCCCTCTTCCTGCCGGTGCTGCTGAAAGAAGCCGGCCTAGTCGGATCGAGTTCTGACGGGCGGCGCATGATCGCCCAGGGGGCGGTCAAGCTCAACGGCGTCGCCTTGTCGGAGCAGGAATTGAGCCGGGAGTCTCTTGCTGGTGGTGTGATCCAGGTTGGAAAGCGTCGATTCGTCCGATTGATCTGACGAGTTCAACTCACAGTCAGCGTCAGGCCCGTCACGGGCTTCAGGCTTTGAGGGTGAGAGACGAGGCTCTGGAATGGCTCCAGCGATTCTCTGGATAGCGCTCTAGTCCCGAGCCCCGCCCGCAGAAGTAGCGAGCCGCTCGAAGGAGTCGACGATCGCTCGAACCAGATCATTCTTACGCCACAGCATCGTGCTGGCATGGCCACCGTCGATCCACCGCAACTCGGATCCGGGCCAATGTTTGTGGAGGTCTTCGAATGCGTGTCGCGGTATGTAACCGTCGAGTTTCGGGTTGGCCAATACCGCAGCAGTAGGCAGCAGCGGAGGAGGGAATCGTAGGGCCGAGGGAAGCCCGAGGGTCAGGCATAGTTCCTCCCGCGCCTCTGTGCCGCCCAGCGCATCCCAGGCGATCGCGGCTACAAGCGCACCCTCCATCCAAACCGGGCCGGGGGAGTAGGCCGCGGCGAGGGCTGCGGTCGCTATCGGGAAGGGCGTGGTTGCACTGATCAATGCGGCAATGTTGCCTCCCATTGAATAGCCGGTGATTCCAACCGGTCCCGGTCGGTTGGCGGCGAGCCATTTCAACAAGGATCTGCCTTCGGCCACCGCTGCCGACCCCATCGCAAAGAAATCTGTCACCGTTCGCATCGGTTGACCCGGAACGGGTCGTCGCCGTCCGTAGTAGGGATTCTCGAGCATCAGAGATGCGATCCCCACTCTCGCCAGGAGGGTCGCAAGCTTTGTGCGGGTGGCATATCCGTGGTCGTTGAATGCTGCCATGAACACCACCGATGCGCCGGCTTGACCGGAAGGAGACACTTCACGCACGTGGGCAGTCCCGCTTGCTTGTGGTAGGAGATCCACTTCCGGACTGACAAAGGTTCCATCACGATAAAACGCACCGTCGCTGAACTCGGAGTACGACCAGGCAATGTCAATATCGGCGATGGGTCCGGCGTAGCCCGACTTCTCTTTGAAGCACTCGAGGAGATCCGAATTGCCCCACCCTTCGTTGAAGATGGGTTCATACAGAGCCGGTCGTGAAGCGGCCCTGACGGCTAGTCGATCCAACCAATGCATAGCCGACATCCTGCCACACCATCGGACTGGGTCGGCCGCCGAAGGACCGGGAATCCTGCCCGTCCGACATAGACCGCCGATGAACTTGACACGGTTGGCCGACGGGCTAATGTGCTCCCAGCGGCGGATTGCTCCGCCGCATTCTCGACCTGCCAGTCTTTAGGTCTGACAGGGCATCAGGAGAAGTGGTAAGATTCTTGTCTGTCCGCGAAAGCGTCAGGCAGGACCACAACAGGCTCCTTGACAACTAAACAGTGTGCCAAAAGTCAGTAAGGCGCTTGAGACGCTCTGCATTGCAGGGCGGGCTCGAGCGGACCGTACTTGAAAGACGCCGGGCTACCACCCGGCGCAAATCAGGTTCGAACTAATAACATGACCTCTTTTATGACCGAACTCCGGGTGACCGGGGTGAAGTCGAGAGTGTACGTTGGAGAGTTTGATCCTGGCTCAGGACGAACGCTGGCGGCGCGCCTAATGCATGCAAGTCGA
>CBDTUP010000257.1:0-4485 GCA_965363685.1 uncultured bacterium
CGGCGCGCAAGAGCCCGGGCGCGCTCCTCGTCGGATTCGAACAAACGCTCCATCTGCTTCACCCCTCCTACCGATTCCAGCCGCCCGATACGACGCAGAGCCAGCGGACAGGTCAACCAGTACAGGGTCGGGAACGGCGTTCCGTCGTCGAGGAGCGGTGGCACCTTCATCACTACCGGCATATCCAAAGGACACCGGGCAACTACTTCTCCCGTGGCACGGAGCGGTCGGTCCAGCTGAACCGTGGCGACGGCGTGATCGTCCATCGCGGGGACCGTTTCCCGGTCAGGATCCAACGAGATCCTTCCCGGTCAGGAAGTCCCAAACCGATTCGTACCAGGCGGCCGGCTCGGGCGGCACCTCCACAGGTTCGACAACGACCGGCCGTTCATCGGCAGGTGGTTCGAGGACCACGTACGCTATCTCCCCGGGTCGTACGTACCCGAGATTCTCGCGGGCGAGACGCTCGACCTCTTCATCAGTAGCCAGTGCGATGGCCTCCGCTTCGAGTCGATCATTCTCTGCTCGCAGAAGGTCGAGTTGGTCCTGGGCGTTCCCGACCTCCTGCTGTTGAGCGAGGATCTTGCGATACGGAAACACGTTGGTAAGCAGGACGGAGGCGACCAGCACCACCACCACAGCCACACCAAGCAGCATCCGTGATCGCCGTTGCGTCATCCAGATCTCCCGAAAGTCGCCCAGCCTGCATAGCGAGCGGATGAACCGAGATCGTCTTCGATCCTCAGCAACTGGTTGTATTTGGCCGTCCGCTCGGCCCGGGCAGGGGCACCGGTCTTGATCTGTCCGGCATTGGTGGCAACAGCCAGGTGGGCGATGAAGGAATCCTCCGTCTCACCCGACCGATGACTGACCATGCGGCCATACCCGGCGGAATCGGCGGTCGACATGGTGTGCAGAGTCTCGGAAAGCGACCCGATCTGATTGACTTTGATGAGGATTGCATTGGCAATCCCCTCATCAATGCCGCGCTGGAGAATCGCTTCATTGGTGACGAACAAGTCATCGCCGACGATCTGGATCTTGTCGCCGAGACGCTTGGTCATCAGAGCCCAACCATCCCAGTCGTCTTCAGCCATACCGTCTTCGATCGAAACGAGTGCCGGATAGGCATCAACCAGACCAACCATGAACTCGACCATTTCGGCTGAATCGAGATCGCGTCCTTCGAGCCGGTATCGCCCTTCGCGATAGATTTCAGAGGCAGCGACGTCCAGGGCCAATCCGATATCCGTACCGACGCCGTAGCCGGCGCTCTCAATGGCTTCAGACAGCAACTCGAGGGCGGATTCATTGGTCGGGAGGTTGGGCGCGAACCCACCCTCGTCACCGACGTTGGTCGACAGGCCGCGGCCACCGAGGACCTTCTTCAGGGAGTGATATACCTCAACGCCGGACCTGAGAGCTTCGGCGAAGGTCGGAGCGCCGGCAGGAACCAGCATGAACTCCTGGATATCGACGGAGTTGGCGGCGTGCGCCCCACCGTTGAGGACATTCAGCATCGGAACAGGTAGCACTCGTGCTGCGGGACCGCCGAGGTATCGAAAGAGCGGAATGCCGAGTTGGGCGGCCGCAGCCCTGGCAACGCCGAGCGAAACGGCCAGGATGGCGTTGGCCCCCAGGGAAGCCTTGTTTGGGGTGGCATCGAGATCCAGCATGATCTGGTCGATTGCCTCTTGGTGGGTGGCGTCGACGCCCATCAGTGCAGGCGCAATGGTTGTATGAATGTTCGTAACGGCCCGCGTTACGCCCTTGCCGCCGTAGCGGTCTCCACCGTCTCGAAGCTCGATGGCTTCGAGTGCCCCCGTCGATGCCCCCGAGGGAACCGCCGCCCTACCGAAACCTCCGCCAGCGAGGTGGATCTCGGCTTCTACGGTCGGGTTACCCCGGGAGTCGAGGACTTCACGGGCCCGGATTGCGCTGATTGCAGTGCTCACGGACCCTCCTTGTGGGTTCGAACCTACCATGTCGTCTCCTCGTCGCCTTGTATCTCATCCCGCTTGGCTACTTCCCAGCGGGCTTCCAATTCCTCAAGCGTCAAGCCCTCCAACGGGCCATCTAGCTCCATCCTGCGGAACCGGGACTCGAATCGATCCCCAGCCCTCCGCATCGCAACCTCGGGGTCTACTCCGAGGTGTCGTGCCAGGTTGACCGAAGCAAACAGCAGATCACCGAGTTCGTGCAGTGCCTCAGCGTCGTTGCGGGCTTCGGCCAGTTCGGCCAGTTCCTCTCGCACCTTGTCGAAGACGGGATCAGGACCATCCCAATCGAAACCCTGTTTGGCTGCCCGATCTTGAAGTTTCTCCGCCCGGGTCAAACCCGACAGACCCAACGGAACACCGTCGAGTTGAGATGTCCGCTCCGTCTTCTCTGCTTCCTTGATTCGATCCCAGTTGGCCAGAACCTCATCGGGAGATCCAACCTCGACGTCTCCAAATACGTGCGGGTGGCGCCTGACGAGTTTCATGCGCAGCACCTCTGCAACATCATCTATGTCAAAGGCGCCGGCCTCGGATGCCATCGTTGACTGAAATAGGACCTGCAGGAGAACATCGCCGAGTTCTTCTTCAACATCCGCATATGCCCCGTAGTCGGGCTCCCCACCAGGTGCCTCGACAGGCAGGACCGACAAAGCATGTGCCAGTTCGTAGGCTTCCTCGATGAGGTTCTTCACAATGCTCTGATGGGTCTGCTCCTGATCCCAGGGGCACTCCCGTCGGAGTCGCCGCATGGTGCGGACTGCTCCTATCAACCCGCCAGGTTCGGCGTTGATGAACAAACTGGTCCGGTACCCGGCCAATTCTGGGTCCAGATCGTCGACCGTTGTGTCGATGGTTCGCTCCGTCGAGGACCGCAGATCGATGAGGACCTGCACCGGAGTTCCCTCCGGCAATACCTTTCTTAGGCGCGACCCGACATCCGCCAGCACTACTGGAAGATCCACATGCCCGATGATCGTTGGACAATCCAGGACCAGAGGATCGGGCATGTCCCGGCCGTCCATGATCCGTAGTCCATCGCGCAGCGGATCGACACCGACCTCGGAGACGACGGCGTCGATGAAAGACTCGGCCCCGACCACCAGCACGTCGACGTTCACCGCCGTCGCGCGTTCCTTCAGGATGGCGACCGACGACTCACCAACATATGGGCTGCCCGGTACAGCAAAGGTCACAGGTCCCAAGGCCGCCATCTCGAGTGCGCGGTCGGCTACAGCTTCGTAGACACGCTCGAAGTTATCGGCAGACTCGTAGAGGTCGTCACATGAATCGACGCTCCGGGTGTTCGCCAGCTGACCGGCCGCGGGGTGGTCGTTGGTGCGCAGCAATACCGTCCGGTCACCATCCGTCAGGTAGTGAAGGGCCCGGCCGTCGGTATGTTCGAGATCTCCCGGCCCGAGGCCGACGATGACAATCGCCGGCGTTATTGCGCCGGGGGTACGACCGCCGGGAATGGATCGAGCTCCCACGTCCCGTACTCCTCTTCCACGGTCACGTCTGCCCCGCTGATCACCGCCAGCATCCAATCGCTGAGAAGGGTGGCGCTCTGTTGACTCCGAAGTCCGGCAACGATGTCGGCTCGTACCTCTTCGAGGCTCGTCTGCGTGCGCTCCCTGACCAAGATCACGTGAAAGCCGAACTGAGACTGAACTGGCCCGGTCGGAACCTCCAGATCGGCCTCGATCGTGGCGACCGCGAACTCGGCCACATAGTTGGTGGCAGGCGCACATCCGAGGTCACCACCGGTCTCGGCAGTTCCATCGGTTCCGAGTTCAGCGGCAACGTCCTCGAACGCCTCCCCTCCCTCGATCCTATCGAGAGCCGCCTGCGCCTCTTCCTCTGTCGGCACGAGAATGTGGCTGGCACACACTTCGGTTAGAGATTGGATTGCCGCGTTGTACGAGGCCTGGATCTCGTCTTCGGTCGGCTCGGAGGCGTTGGCCGCCAATTCTGCGCTGATCGCCTCTTCGGTGAGCTGCTCCTCGATGATGAGGGGCACCGCGTCCATGCTCAAGCCCTGCTGAGTTGCCGCTTCTTCCAGGGTTCCGCCACTTGACTCAATCTGTGCGGTCAGTTCCGCAATGGCCGTATCGAGATCGTCCTGATTGATCTCAATTCCGAACTCGTCGAACGCGGCGGCCGACACGACCTCATGCACGATGAGGGTTTGCGTCAGTTGGGCAAACAGGTCCTGAGGGGCGGTGGTCAGGTCCGGGGAAATCAGTTTCTCGACGTCGGCCGAGCTGATCTTCGTTCCTTCAACAGTGGCGACCAGCGAGCCACCGGAACAGGCAGAGGCAACGACGGCGAGCGCCATCACCAACCAAAGGATGCGTTTCAAGGATTCACCTCACGAGATTTGTCCGAACGATGGTAGGCGACTTGGCGAAGAAGGCAGTATTCGAGAATCCATGAGCCCGGCGGGTCGGGTTCCTCCGGGGAGGTGCTGCGGAGTCGACTCTACGTC
>CBDTUP010000258.1:0-4479 GCA_965363685.1 uncultured bacterium
CCGATCCAACCGATCCGACCGATCCAACCGACCCCGCTGATCCGACTGATCCCAACGATCCGGCTGACCCAGCGGATCCCGCCGAGCCGGCTGATCCGACTGATCCCAACGATCCGGCTGACCCAGCGGTCCCCGCTGACCCGGCTGATCCGGGTGGTCCGGGCAGTCCTGCTGATCCGGCCGACCCGGCGGATCCCGCCGAGCCTGCTGATCCGGGTGGTCCGGGCAGTCCGGCGGATCCCGCCGACCCGGCTGATCCGGGCAGTCCTGCCGATTCAGTAGATCCGGCAGATCCGGTGGAGCCCTCTGATCCGGCCGATCCGATTGATTCGCCCGAGCCTCCGGCACCGTCCGAACCTGCAGCCCCCGTTGAGCCACCTGCTGGTTCAGAGCCCACCGCACCTGACGAGTCGCCCAGGCCGGTCGAACCGGCGGAACCTGCTGATCCGGGACTACCCGGCGAGCCTGCAAAGCCTGCTGATCCTGCTACTCCGGGACAACCTGGTGGGCCCGCCAAACCTGCGACACCGGCTGATCCGGGAACGTCTGATGTACCGACCAATATCTCACCTCCCCAGGCCCCGCTGCCTCTGCCGGGTGCCGATCTCGTCGCCGATTGGGCAGTCGTTCTAGAGGACGGGTCGGTGGAAATCGCAGTGCTCGAGAACGACTCCGACGTTGTGGCGGGAACGATCCGGCTGCAGGAAGGTCCCAACTCTGGCTCTGTGTCGCACGACAATGACGGGGTGTTCACCTATCAACCCGACGCCGATGTCGCCGGCTTCGACCAGTTTGCCTATTCCGCCGCTGGTCCCGATGGATTGGTCCACACCGCCCTGGTGTTTGTGACCATCACCGCCGTCAATGATGCGCCGGTGATTCGTAGCGCTTCCGACGTAGCAGTCCCCGAAGACGGGTCACGAACGATCGACTTGCTTGCGCTGGCGTCGGACGTCGATGGCGATCTCTTGAATCTGTCCGCACTGGCTGAGCCGACTGCGGGTTCGGTTGAGGACCTCGGTGGTGGTTTGGTTCGCTACGTCCCTCGGAGTGACTTCTTTGGATCGGACGCGTTCGCGTTCCAGTTCTGTGATCCGAGCGGCCTCTGCGCTGTTGGTACGATCGGAGTGCTGGTGTCGCCCGTCAACGACGTCTTGCTCACTGTGCCCTTTGCTCTGCGTGATCTCGGATCTCCTTGGACTGCTGGTGGTTCTGTCGACTCTGCGGCTTCAGCTGCCATCGTTGGTGAAGTTGTCACCACCGTCGTTACCGCCGCCGCCCTGCCTGCGGCCGTCTTGACCCTGGCATTGATCGGATCTCTCGGAATGGGTGTCGATCCGGCGATCGCGCAAGTACTCGGCCGGTTCATTCGCCGCTAGGTAGAAACCGCCCTGAGAGTGGATCATCGGTCCTCGAGATGAGCGCGAGCTAGCCGAAGTGATGGGAGTCCGTGCAATCCCGTTGATGGAGCGCGGTATGATCGACGGGTCGAAGGAGGATGACACGATTTCGCTGCCCGATCTTCTTGCGCTTGTTCGCATCGTGATGGTCCCGATCATCATGGGTCTGGCTACCTCCAGCGGCGAACACGCTCTCGGGATTTCCGCAGCCCTGTTCGCCTTTGCCGCCGCTACCGATTTCTTCGACGGTTACCTGGCCAGGCGGTGGGGCATCGCCACAGTCCTGGGTGCATTCCTCGATTCAACCGCCGACAAGCTCCTCGTTTCGGGCACCTTGATCGCCCTGGTGGCGATCGACCGGGCATCGATCTGGCCGGTTTTGATCATCATCATGCGAGAGTTCATAGTGATGGCTCTGCGGGGAATTACCGCGATGGAAGGTCAACTGGTCAGGCCGTCGAACTGGGGCAAGATCAAAGCCGGCGTTCAGTTTGGCGCCATCTTCTTCGCATTCCTCAGGCTTTCCGACAAATGGGGCCCTCTGTTCTTCGACGAGTGGCTGATGTGGATCGCCGCGGCCGTCGCGATCGCCTCGGGATGGCAATACGCCAGCAGCTTCTGGCACGTTGTGCGAAAGGTCGACTCGAAGGCGTGACGGTCTTCATCACAGGCGGGACCGGCGTAGTCGGTCGGCCGCTGCTGCAGCGCCTGGTTGCCGATGGGTCAAACGTTCGTGCCCTCGCCCGCACAGACGAATCCGCCGCCTGGATCAGCTCAATCGGTGCGGATCCGGTTCATGGAGATATCGATGATGTGCCTGCCCTTCTGTCGGGGATGGAAGGGGCCGAAACGGTCTTTCACGTCGCCGGCATCAATGCAATGTGCGCTCCTGATCCTTCTCCCATGTACCGGGCCAACGTTGATGGGACCCGCAACGTGGTGAGGGCAGCCAATGCGGTTGGGGTTCGTCGGCTCATCCATACGTCTTCGGCGGTCGTGCTCGGAGAGGCCAAGGGCGCTGTCGGCCGTGAGGATGTGGAACATCGGGGGTTCGTCCTATCTCACTACGAACGGTCCAAGACCCTGGCGGAGCAGGTTGCTTTTGCCGAGTCCGGCGCCGTCGAAGTCATTTCCGTCAACCCATCCTCGGTTCAGGGACCCGGGCGGGCGACCGGAACCGGGAAGCTGCTATTGGATGTTCTCAATGGACGTTTGCGCGTCATGGTCGATACCAATCTCTCAATCGTGGACATCGACGACTGCACCGAGGGTCACCTTCTGGCCTGGCATCGCGGCGAGGCAGGCAGGAGATACATTCTCAGTGGATTCACCATCAATACCAGGGAAGCGGTCGCGGTCCTCGAACAGCTCACCGGGAGACGCTTGAGTGTGCGGTATCTGCCTGTCGGGGCTGCGATCGCTCTCGGTGGCATAGCCGGCGGGGTGTTCAGGATGGCACGACGTCCTTCGCCCGTTTGTAGGGAGATGGTCAGAGTGCTGGCTCATGGACACTCCTACGACGGAAGCTCCGCCACGAGAGAGCTCGGTCTCCAGTATCGCCGGCCGACAGAGACGATCGAGCGGACGGTTGATTGGTTCAGATCTGAAGGACTGTTGGCGTCGCCGTGACCAGCCCGGAGCAAATCCACGAGTTCATGCGCTCACAGTTCCCGAACGCGGCCGGTATCGAGTGTCTGGAAGTGGGAGAACAACACGCGGTCGCCAGGTGGACGTACGACTCCGTCGGTTTGCGCCCGGGGGGTTTGATCTCAGGACCGACCATCTTTGCCCTGGCGGACACGGCTCTCTACTTCGCCGTGTTCGGCGCAATCGGCATCGAACCGATGGCCGTCACTGCAGATCTGTCGATAGCCTTTCTTCGCCCGGCCCGCGACGGTGACTTGCTGGCGCGGGCAGATTTGTCCCACATCGGCCCGGCCCGGATTCATGGTTCGGTCGAGCTCTGGGTCGATGGGTACCCGGATCGACCTGTGGCGCGCGCCACGGGCACCTACGCGAGGCCGAGGAAATGACTTGACCCTCACGTAACGTGAGGGTCAATGGTTGTCGTCATGACATACACAGTCGGCGAGGTGGCAAGGGCTACCGGCGTCACGGTTGGAACACTGCATCACTACGACGAGATAGGAGTTCTGAATCCGTCGAGTCGAAGTGCATCGGGCTATCGGATATACGGCGAGGGTGACCTGGAGCGCCTCCAGGAGATTCTGTTCTTTCGCCAGCTCGGATTCGGACTCGACGAGATCCGGGTGTCGCTCGGCGATCCCAGCCTGAATAGGCGTCAGGTGCTCCTGGAGCAGCGGTCGCTGATGGCGGATCAAGTCGGCAAGTTGCGGCGGATGGTCGATGCCATCGATGCCGCCCTCGACGCAATCGATGAAGGAACTGATATGGATAAGAAGGACATGTTCGAGGTGTTAGGCGAGTTCGATCCTGCGGACCATGAGAAGGAAGCCGAGGAAAGATGGGGAAACACCGACGCCTACAAGGAATCGCAGCGGCGAACGAAGGGCTACGGCAAGGAGCAATGGAAGGAGTTGGGCGCTGACGCCAAGTTGATCGGCGAAAGGCTCGCCGAGTTGATGGCTGCCGGAGTCGAGGCGACTTCCGAAGCGGCGATGGATCTCGCCGAGCAACACCGGCAACACATCTCCAGATGGTTCTACGAGTGCTCCTACGAGGTCCACGTCGGTCTGGGCGAGATGTATGTGGCCGACTCCCGGTTCACCAAGGACTGGGACGCTTTCCGCCCCGGCCTCGCCCCCTACACACGAGACGCTTTTGTAGCCAACGCCGCGCGTGCCACCCCCTAGGAGTTTTCCTGTCAATCGGGGGCGTCAACATTGGTAGGCGCGATTGACAGAAAACGAAGTGGGCGTGGTTGACTGGGGGGATGGATGGATGGCTCATTGGTTTGCTCGGCGTGGCCCTTGCTGTTGCGGTGTTCGTAGCGGCGGGGGAGACTGCGCTGCTGCGGATCTCGCCGGTGCGGGCGGCCTCGCTGGCTTCCGGCGGAGATCGAAGGGCCCAGCGTGTTCTCCGGCTCCTCGACGACCTG
>CBDTUP010000259.1:0-4472 GCA_965363685.1 uncultured bacterium
CTGCTGGAGTTCACCGCAGGTGAACTCGGTTAGCAAGGGCCAAAGGCCCGCCGCGGCACGGACCTGCTGGAGTTCACCGCAGGTGAACTCGGTTAGCAAGGGCCAAAGGCCCGCCGCGGCACGGACCTGCTGGAGTTCACCGCAGGTGAACTCGGTTAGCAAGGGCCAAAGGCCCGCCGCGGCACGGACCTGCTGGAGTTCACCGCAGGTGAACTCGGTTAGCAAGGGCCAAAGGCCCGCCGCGACAGCTGCCGCAGAGCAGAGTCGCTAGTTGGCTCCCAGCGGCGGCTCGAGCACCACAACGGCGGTTTCGGTGGGCCGGCGCGATGCATAGGCATCCAGATCGGAGTCGATCTCGCTCCACCGGGCCCATAGTCGTGCCCGTTCGTCTCCACCGGCGGCCCGCCCGGTTACCTTGCGCTCGCCATCGGGTAGATGGACGCTCGCTTCTGGTTGTGCCTGAAGGTTGAGCCACCACGCGGGTTCGGCTTCACCCCAACCGTTCATGGCCATCGTTACGAGGTTGGGACCGTCCTCGAAGTAGCCCAGGATCACAGATCGATCCTGACCGCTGCGCCGTCCTGTGGTCGTGAGACGCATCATTCCGTAGCGGTCGCCCTTCGGGCGTCTCAGCCCGAACCGGCCCCCGGTGATGCGGTACAAGCCACGGTGAACCCGCCAGGCAAGACGGATGAACCATCGTGGAGGAAGTCGCGGTTCTTTCACAGCGTCCGACATCAGCGCTCCTCGTTGGGTACTTGGAAGAAGGCTAGTTGGACATCGAGACGCAATCAGGACAGAGCTCGCTACAAACTCGCGATCAGCTTCTCCACACGCTCATCCTGTGCTTTGAAAGGGTCCTTGCACATGACCGTTCGCTGAGCTTGATCATTGAGTTTCAGGTGCACCCAATCGACGGTGAAGTCGCGACCCTTCTCTTTGGCCGCTTTGATGAACTCACCGCGCAATCGTGCCCGAGTCGTCTGCGGTGCTCTATTCATGGCGTCTTCGACGGCGCGGTCGGTCACCACCCGATCAGCGAAACCACGACGCTCCAGAACGTAATACAGGCCGCGATCCCGATTCACGTCGTGATAACTCAGGTCGATCATGGCCAGTTGCGGACTCGACAGAGGCAGCTGGTGACGCTCACGGTATCTCTCGATCAGGTGGTATTTCATCACCCAATCAACCTCACGGTCGAGACGGAGTGGGTCCTTCTCCAGGTTCGTCAACAAGTGTTCCCACATCTCAACCGCCCGCTGGACCGGGGCAGGAAACCCGACGGTGCGCGAGTAGCGGAGTGCACGATCGAAGTACTCCCACTGGATGTCCAGCGCCGTCAATTCACGCCCGTTGTGCAACCGGATCGGTCGTTTACAGGTGAGGTCGTGGCTGATCTCTCGGATCGCTCGGATCGGGTTCTCCAGACTCAGATCGCGGAAGACGACGTCATCCTCGAGCATCTGGAGAATCGCCGCCACCGTGCCCACCTTCACGTAGGTGGCGTACTCCGACATGTTCGAGTCGCCGGCAATTACATGAAGACGTCGGTATCGCTCCGCGTCGGCGTGTGGCTCGTCACGCGTGTTGATGATCGGCCTCGATCTGGTCGTCGCCGAGGAAACCCCTTCCCATATGTGTTCGGCTCGCTGAGCGATGCTGAATGCCGGTCCCCTAGCCGTTTGCAGCAGCTTGCCTGCCCCCGAGAAGATCTGGCGCGTCACGAGAAACGGAATGAGTGTGTCAACTGTCCTCTGAAAGTCGCTCTGCCGGCTGAGCAGGAAGTTCTCGTGACAGCCATATGAGTTTCCTGCCGAGTCTGTGTTGTTCTTGAAAAGGAAGATCTCCCCTTTGATCCCTTCCTCTTCGAGACGCTCCTCCGCCGAGACAACCAGCTCCTCGAGGATCCGCTCGCCGCCTTTGTCGTGTGCGATCAGGTCGTAGAGGTTGTCGCACTCCGGGGTGGCGTACTCCGGGTGCGACCCCACGTCCAGATACAGGCGGGCGCCATTTTCCAGGAATACGTTGGAGGATCGGCCCCAACTGACGACACGCCGGAAGAGATAGCGGGCCACCTCATCGGGACTGAGGCGCCGCTGACCACGCAGGGTGCAAGTCACCCCGTATTCGTTTTCCAGTCCGAGGATTCGGCGTTCCACGAGGCCAGCGTACCGCTCAGCCGCACCGAACGGTGAGGGTCAGTCTGCGAGTTCGTCGACGGTCAACCGCCGGAACGTCCTCCGGCCGATGCTTCTATCGAGCACAGCGCCTTCCCAACCCTCGATGTCGCGTTCCCCGTCGAGCGATCGAAAAGCGGCCTTGGCCAGATCTAGGGCAGCTTCGAAGGGCAGGCCATCTTCATACCCATCGCGCAGGTACTCGACCAGATCGTCTGCCTGGCCGCCGATCGCCCCCACCTCGTGCTCATCCGACAGTGTCCCGTCGTACATGACCTTGAACATATCGGAGCCGTCCTCGTGGATACCCACTACGAGAATCTCCACCTCATACGGTTTGACCTCATGGGTGAAGATGTTCCCGAGAGTCTGCGCGAAGGCGTTGGCCAGACCACGGACTTCGACATCGGGACGTCCGTACATATAGCCCTTGATGTCGGCGTGTCTAATACCGGCCACACGCAGGCTATCGAACTCGTTGTAGCGGCCCACACCGGCGAAGGCGATCCGATCGTAGATCTCTGAGATCTTGTGAAGTGTCTTGCTGGGGTTCTCGGCAAGCAGCAGCGCTCCAGCGTCGAACTGGAGGGCGGCGATGCTCTTTCCTCTAGCGATGCCCTTGCGGGCGTACTCGGCCCGGTCCTTGACCAGTTGCTCCGGGGGTACGTAGAAGGGCATGCTCATCTGACGGCCTCCAGGGCGGCGGTGGCAATCGGCTCGACGACTGCGGCCTCGAGTTCCGTGTAGCCGTCCTCAGTCACGGTGACCACGCTGGGGTAAATCTCCCGCCGCGGATCGGGACCGGCCGTCGCCACATCTTGTTCTGCGGCCGCCACGAGTGCTTCCATGACGAGGTTGAGCGCATCAGCTTCTTCGAGATCGCCCTGGTAGCGATTGCGGAGATAGGACTTGGCCTCTCGTGATCCTGACCCGGTAGCACCGAAATCGTGCTCCTCGTATCTTCCCCCGACCACGTCGAAGGTGAAGAGCCGGCCCTCCTTCTCGAGTTCGTCGTATCCGGCAAACAACGGCACCACCACCAGGCCTTGAAAAGCCAGTGGGAGCTGCTGCCGGACCATTCTGGCGAGGTAGGTTGCCTTGCCGTCCAGACTCAATCGTGAGCCTTCAATCTTCTCGTAGTGCTCCAATTCGGTCTGGAACAACCGGACCATTTCCACCGCCAGCCCGGCGGTACCGGAGATGGCGACGACGCTGAAGTTGTCCGTCGGGAAGACTTTCTGCATCCGCCGGTGCGCAACGGAGTAGCCCTCGGTCGCCTGCCGGTCGCCGATCATCACAACGCCATCGCGGTATCGAGCGGCCAGTACGGTGGTAGCGTCGGGCGCGGCCAGTTCTGCCAACTCACCTTCTGCGGACGGCCAGGTCGGTTCCAGATCCAACGATCTGATTAGCTGGATGAAGCCGGGCCCCGACACGGGGTCAAGGCCGCGTGGCATGAGTCGGTCGATCACTCGCCACCCTTCTGAACGTAGTTCTTGACGAACTCCTCGGCGTTCTCTTCGAGGACAGAGTCGATCTCGTCTAGGAGATCATCGAGCTTCTCCGTTGCCTCCGAGGACTTCTTCTCGATGACGACGTCCTCAGTCTCGGTCTTCGAATCAGGGGCCGGTTGTTGTCTCTTCTGTTCCTGCTCGGCCATTACTACCTCCAAGCTTTTCGAGGAGGCTGGCTGCGTTTGGTGAGCTATCCAGTAGCTCGGCAACGCGGTCCTTGCCTCCTCTCAGTGGTTCCATCATAGGCACCCGTTTGAGCGAACCATCGCCGGTATCGAACACCAGGGAGTCCCAGTTGGCGGCCACCAGAGAATCGGGGTATCTCGCCACACACTGCCCCCGGAAATAGGCTCTGGTGGCCTCTGGAGGCCGTCTCGTGGCTTCATCGACCTCTTCATCATCGAATAGCCGCCGGACGGCTCCACGGCGCACCAGCCGGTTGTAGAGACCTCGATCCAGATCGACGTCATGGAACTGGAGATCGACGGCTCTTAGTTTGGCGTCGTCCCACCCCAGGCCGTCACGCTCCCGCATGCCATTCAAGAGACGGTACTTCGCCGCCCAGTCGAGGCGGTCTGCCGTAGAAGCGGGGTCTCTCTCCAGGTCGGTGAGAACGCTCTCCCATTCTGCCAGGACGGCGCCATGGTCTCCATCGCTCTCCTGTGCGTATTTGGAGAGCCACTCGTGATATTGCCACTGCAGCTCCAAAGCCGTGGCAGTTCGTCCGGTGGTGAGGGCAACTGGCTCCCTCAGATCAACGTCATGACTCACTCGCCAG
>CBDTUP010000260.1:0-4446 GCA_965363685.1 uncultured bacterium
GCAGCTCCCTCCGCCCGTCTCGCGACGGGATTCTGACTGCCGACCAGGAACGCGGCCAGGAACGCGCACGTAGGTAGCACCCCCGGCGTACCGCACAACGAGAAGAACCCTTGCATGCGACAGTCCCCGGTGCAAGGGTTCTCTCCGTCGGGCTGGCCGGATTTGAACCGGCGACCTCTTGACCCCCAGTCAAGCGCGCTAACCAAGCTGCGCCACAGCCCGTGTGGATGGCAATCATAGCCACGCTTGGACAACCCAAACGCACCCTCGAGGCGAACTCACCAGGAACAAGTCCCCCAGTCGAGTAGCCAATCACCCAGGCATACCGCTCCTTCAAATAGGCGGATCGCCAAATAGAGACCAACTGCGATCAAAGTGACCACAAAAAGAATCGGCCGGCGGCCCTCTTCTTGCTCAGCCATCTTCCCGATTGCGCGTCCGCCGTCTGGCAACGATCTTGATCGGCGTTCCGACGAACTCCTCGACTCCGCGCAGGCGGTTCTCTATGAAGCGGAGGTAATCCTCTCCCAGGACTCCCCCACCGACGAAGACGACAATCGTCGGTGGTTCGATGCCGGCCTGAACCGCGTAGATGATGTGCGGCCGGCGGCCTTTCCTGACCGGAGCAGGATGGGAGGCGTGCCATTCCCGGACCAACCGGTTGAGTTTCCCGGTCGACAATCGACGGGCACGGTTCTCGATCACGACGTCGAGGGTCTTGGCCAATCGGTGCATTCGGGCCCCCGTCTTGGCCGAAATCCGCAATACGGGCGCCCACGAGATGAAGCCCAGTCGTCGAGCGACTGCCTCCTCAGTCGCCTCCCGCTGTTCCAGGTCGGCAACGTCCCATTTGTTGAGCATGACGATCAAACCGGCTCCACCATCCGCCGCTTCCTCGGCGATCCGCTGGTCCTGTTGAGTCACGCCCTCGACCGAGTCGATGAGCAGCAGCGCTACGTCGGCGGCTGCAAGCGCTTCCCTTGCTCGCAACACCGAGTAGTACTCCGTTGTCTCCTTGACCTTCGGCGCGCGCCGGATTCCGGCAGTGTCAACCACCGTGTACTCGACCCCTCCGATCTCCACCAGAGCATCGATCGGGTCGCGGGTGGTGCCGGGAACCGGGGAAACAAGCACCCGGTCGTCCTTGAGCAGCTGATTCAACAGCGTGGACTTGCCAACATTCGGGCGACCCACGATCGCCAAACGGGGTAGCGGTGACACCTCAGGTAGCTCGGTTGTCGGCGGTAGGCCCGCAACGATCCGGTCCAACAGATCGCCGGTTCCCCGGCCGTGCAGAGCCGAGATCGGCGTCGGCTCGCCGAGGCCGAGACTCCATAGATCCGGTACGTCGTATTCGCGAGCATCGTCGTCTACCTTGTTGGCCACCACGATCACCCGCTCTGGCGTCGAACGGAGCAATGCGGCAACACCAAGGTCATCGTCGCCGACACTGGTCGTCGCATCAAGCACGAACATCACTACGTCGGCAGTGGCCAAGGCTGCTTCGGCTTGCCCGGAGATATCCGTTGCCAGTTCGTCGCCCGCAACCTGCCAACCGCCGGTATCGATCAGGAGGAATTGCCTTCCGCTCCAATCGGCAATGAACTCCCGCCGATCGCGAGTAACACCAGGCTTCTCTTCCACGACTGCGGACCTGCTACCGATTATTCGATTGATGAGAGTGGACTTGCCGACATTGGGACGGCCGACAACGGCCACGATGGGAAGGCGGGACATAGGTGGACAGGATGGTAACCGACGCGGAGCGGAGCGTTTTCGTGATAGGCCCCTGGCCCTTGGCCGTTCTCCGCCTGAGCGTGATTGGCCGCATCGCCCTTCGAGTACCAGGGAGGATGATCTAGCCTATTCCTATGCCTCCATCGACCGTACTTCTAGCCGAACCGCGGGGGTTTTGTGCCGGAGTCGAGATGGCGATCAAAGCGTTGACCTGGATGGTCCGGATCTTTGAGCCGCCCGTCTATTGCTTCCACGAGATCGTCCACAATCAATGGGTAGTGCGCGCATTCGAGGATGTGGGTGTCGTGTTCGTCGATGACATCGACGAAGTGCCACTGGGGGCACCGGTGATGTTGTCCGCTCATGGTTCCGCACCAGAGGTTGTCGAGGCGGCCGCCGACCGGGCCGGCATCGTCGTGGACGCGGTGTGCCCGCTCGTGACCAAGGTCCATCATGAGGTACGCCGAATGGCCGATCGCGGGTACGAGATCATTTATGTCGGCCACAAGGGTCATGACGAAGCGATCGGCACCATTGCAGAGGCTCCTGCCGCTATCACCCTGGTTGAGCCTGAGACAGGATTGGGTGATTTCAAACCGCGCGACGAATCGCGCATCGCCCTGCTCGCACAGACGACCCTCGGCGTCCACGAGTGGCGTGCGGTTCTAGACGACGCTCGCTCATCGTTTCCCTCGGTCTCGACGGCCAGAAAAAGCGACCTCTGTTATGCCACCACCAACCGCCAGGAAGCCGTCCGCAAGTTGACCGATCAGGCAGACCTGGTTCTCGTCGTCGGTTCAGAGTCGTCCTCGAATACGCGCGCCCTGGTGCGCGTTGCCAGGGAGGCCGGAGTTGCCGCACACCGTATCGATAATGCGAGTTCTATCGAAGCGAGCTGGTTGGAGTCAGCGCGCATCGTTGGAGTGACTGCAGGGGCTTCTGCACCAGATCACCTAGTGAGGGAGGTGATCGATCGAGTAGCTCCCACCGAAGGGGTTCAGCTTCTTCAGGTCACCGAGGAGGAGGAGTACTTCCCGTTGCCGCCTCAGCTTCGTGGCCTCCTCAGAGCACTTCAACTGCTCGTCGAGTCAGGATTCGCCGCTCGACCGCCCACGACCCCGGGCCCTCTCGACAACGACCCGGCATGGGACGCCACCGAGGCGCTCTCCACGATCTCTACCTGATCCGGAGGATCAGGCATCCGGAGGATCAGGCATCCGGAGGATCAGGCATCCGGAGGATCAGGCATCCGCCCGGCGCCTCGCTTCGGCCACAATTGATCCTACGACCTCTTCGATGGACAGATCGGAGGTATCGAGGATCACAGCATCCTCCGCAGCCGTCAGGGGAGAGTCAACGCGTGATGAATCGATCTTGTCGCGTCGCTCGAGGTCGCCGGCAACCTGGCTGAGATCCTCACGCCCTTGCTCCACAGCCCGCCGTTGAGCTCGGACTTCCGGACGGGCCGTCAGGTATATCTTCAGGTCGGCATCTGGGAAGACGACGGTGCCGATATCACGACCTTCGACGACGGCGCTTCCACCATGGGCTGCCACCCAATCTCGTTGTTGGGCAACCATCACACGGCGAACTTCTGAAATCGCCGACACCGGGCTGGCCGCTCTCGTCACTGCGTCACTCCTGATGCCCTCGCTGACGTCCTTTCCGCCAACCATCATTCGGCTGGAGTCGTACCCGTATTGGTGTCGGCCCACTTCCTCAATCACCGCTTCGGTGTCGTCGGTATCGATCCCGGCCTCAACGACTACCAGCGTCGCCGCTCGGTAGAAGGCTCCCGTGTCCAGGTGGGGCAGGTCTAGATCTTCGCCGACACGTCGGCTCACAGTGGTCTTGCCCGAGCCGCCCGGTCCATCTATCGCAACTATCAACTTCATGCGATCCGAGACCCTAGCCGTCTGCACCGTGATGCCGTCCAGGACTTCGAAGAACCCAGGCCAGGTCTTCGCAACGCAGTTCGAGTCCTGGATGGTTATCTCGGGAACAACAAGACCGGCGACCGCGAACGACATGGCTATCCGGTGATCGTCGTATGTCTCGATCACCGCTCCCCTGGCAACGCCCCCATGCACCACAATCGAGTCGGCCGTTGTCGACCTCTCGATACCCATGGACGCCAACTGCTCGTCGAGCGCCGCCAAACGATCGGATTCCTTGATTCTCAGGTTGGCCACATTGCTGATGACAGAGGTTCCATCGGCGAAGGCAGCCAGAACAGCCACCATCAGCGATGCGTCGGGCGCATCGCCCATATCGCAGGTGACGGCG
The DNA here is from genome assembly GCA_965363685.1 of uncultured bacterium. Classification (GTDB taxonomy): domain Bacteria; phylum Actinomycetota; class Acidimicrobiia; order Spongiisociales; family JAHEDJ01; genus JAHEDJ01. The sequence continues at coordinate 4,024 of CBDTUP010000260.1, forward strand.
CTGAGCTTGGCAGGACCTCGAACCATCACACCGCGGTCGCTCCACAGGACCTCACAGCCCATCGCAGTGAGGATGTCGAAGAACTTCAAGTCTGCTTGACGGGATTGCCGATTGATTCCGGGCAGCTCAAGCCCACCGCCCGATACCGCTGCGGCAGCCGCCGGATAGACGGCCGAGGAGACGTCCGGCTCGATCTCAAACTGCGTGGCTGCATATCCGGTCGAACCTCTGATACGGATGGCCGGGCCGGCAATCCACTCCACGTCGGCCCCGAAGGATCGCATCGTGTCGATGGTCATGTCCACATAAGGCTTCGAAACGATCACATCACCAACGAACCGGATCTCCGTGTCATCCTCGAGCAGTGGCGCAATCAGCATTACGGCCGAGACGTATTGGCTGGACTTCGACGCATCCATCTCT
>CBDTUP010000261.1:0-4438 GCA_965363685.1 uncultured bacterium
TCGCGATCGGAGAACGCCTCCTTCGTCATCCGTTGGCAGTCGTCGAACGTCCCTTTGACCGCCAAGTTGTGGATATTGGGCGCACGGACCGTCGTCATCTGACGTCGCTGGACATCGGAAACTCGTCCCTCCGGATGCAGCATCACCACCTCGATCGAATCCAGATCCCGGAGCGCATCTATCGCAGCCGAACCGGTGTCCCCGGAAGTGGCACCGACAACTGTGACCCGCTCTCCACGGCGGCGCAACACCTCGTCGAGCAGTCGTCCGACCAACTGCAATGCGTAGTCCTTGAACGACAGCGTCGGACCCCAGAACAACTCGAGGAGCATCTCGCCCTCACCGAGCGGCCGAAGAGGAGCGACGGCGTCATGGCGGAACCGGCTGTATACGTCCGAGGCAAACTCGAGGATCTCGTTGTGAGTGAACACGCCCTCCACAAACGGGGCGACAACGGCCGCGGCAACGTCTGCATAGGCGGCATCGGCTTCGAGGTCCGGCAGGCCGGGCCAAGACACCGGAACGTAGAGGCCTCCATCCGGAGCGAGTCCGGTCAGCAACGCTCCTTCGAAGTCGACCTCCGGAGCACTGCCCCGGGTCGATATGTATCTCACGGAGCGTCGCTCTGCACTCGAATGACCGAAGCCACTTGGCGCACGGCATCCAGGCCATCGAGAGCGCCACGAGCCTCGGCCAGGTCACCTTCCCGCGCGTCGTGAGTCACGATCAGCAGTGTCGCTTCATCCCCGCGACCGTCTTGCCAGACCGAAGCGATCGAGACACCATGTTCCCCGAAAGCGGAAGCAATACTCGCCAACACTCCGGGTGCATCCTCGACTTCGAGTCGGAGGTACCACTTGGTGATTGCTTCCTCGAAGGCGAGCACCCTTCCCGGCGCGAATCTGATTCGCGGAGCTACCTGGGCGTGGGCGAGGAGTTCCCTGGCTGCAACAATAACGTCGCCAAGTACGGCGGTCGCGGTCGGCTCTCCCCCAGCACCCGGGCCGGCAAAGAGTAACTCCCCCAATGCCGGACCCTCGAGGAAGATGGCGTTGTTGGCTCCTCTTACCGACGCCAATGGATGATCGTCCGGGACCAACGTGGGATGAACTCTGGCAAGCACGCCCGCCTCGGTGTCTTCGGCGATTGCCAGCAGCTTTGGCACGTATCCGAGGTCGGCTGCAAAGCGGAAGTCGGCCGGATGAAGATCCTCAATTCCCTCGCGGAATACCGAGTCGCCACCAACCCAGGTACCAAAAGCAAGGCTGGCCAGGATCGCAGCCTTGGCGGCGGCGTCTGCGCCGGAAACGTCGGCGGTGGGGTCCGCCTCTGCGAAGCCCAGCAGCTGTGCTTCCTCCAGGACGTCGGAGTAGTCGGCGCCTTCCTCGAGCATCTTGGTGAGGATGTAGTTGGTGGTCCCATTGACGATCCCCATCACCCGGTGCACTCGCTCGCCGGCCAGAGATTCCGAGAGGGGCCTGATGATCGGAATCCCCCCACCGACGGCGGCTTCGAAGAGGAGGGAGACGGCACGTTCCTCGGCCAGGCCGACCAGATCCGGGCCGCGCGCCGCCACCAGTTCCTTGTTGGCTGTGACCACAGGTTTACCGGCATCGAGCGCCCGGAGAACGAGTTCTCCGGCCGGGTCGAGGCCACCCATGACCTCAACGACGAGCTGCACCTGCGGATCGTCGATGACCTCTTCGGGCCGATCAGTAAGAAGGCCGGCGGGAATGGTGTAGGGACGAGTCTTCTTCAGCGAACGGACGCCAATCCGCCTGACTTCGAGCCGGAGGCCTGCCTTCTGCGCGATCTCATCCGGTTCTTCCAGCAGGCGCCGAACGAGGGTTCCCCCCACGGTGCCGCTGCCCAGAATTCCGACTCCTACTGTCTGCAACTCGTTCTCCTGCCTATTTGGCACGGGATGGTAATCCGAGTTGAGGCGAGGTTCGGACGAGCCACCACCGCCGGATCTTCCGATCGGAGGTACTCTCCCCCGATGGCCGGACCGATACCTCGACAACTCCTGCCGGACAACAGCTCCGTCGTTGACGAGCGCCTCCAAATCGCCGGGTGCGATGTGCTAGACCTTGCCGAACGGTTCGGCACTCCCCTCTTCGTTTACGACGAGGAACATCTACGAGCTCGCTGCCGTGAAGCAGTGGCCGCTTTCGGCAACGGTGTCGCCTACGCCACCAAGTCTTTTCTGTGTTCAGCGATGGCGCGGCTGGCCAACGAGGAGGGGATGCATCTTGACGTGGCTACCGGAGGAGAGCTCCATGTTGCACTGGCAGCGGGAGTGCCGCCGGATCGGCTCGTCCTGCACGGGAACAACAAGTCACCTGTGGAACTGACGATGGCGCTTGAAGCCGGAGTAGGACGGATTGTGGTCGATTCCTTCGATGAGATCGATCGACTCGAGGCTCTGCACCAAGAAGGCTCACCGGCTATTCGCGTCCTGGTCCGTATCACTCCTGGGGTCGAAGCCCACACTCACGAGTACATCGCCACCGGCCACGACGACTCCAAGTTCGGATTCACAGTCTCTTCCGGTGCCGCGGACGCGGCCATAGATCGCATCCGCGAATCGGCCGCGTTGGATCTCCTCGGTATTCACGCCCACATAGGTAGCCAGGTCTTCCGGCTTCAATCCTTTGTGGAAGCGACGAGGGTGATCGCCGGGTTGGCAGCCCATTACGGGGTCGAAGAACTGTCGCTGGGCGGTGGCCTGGGGGTCGCCTACGTCGACGGCGAGGAAGCACCTTCGATCACCGAGTGGGCAGCAGCTATCAAAGACACGCTGCGAACCGAGGGCGTCACTGCACGGGTGACCGCCGAACCCGGGAGAGCAATCGTTGCCGACGCGGCGATAACCCTGTACTCGGTCGGGACGATCAAGCGGTTGCCCGGTATCCGCACCTACGTCGCGGTGGACGGAGGTATGAGCGACAACCCCCGCCCTGTGCTCTACGGCAGTGGCTATGAGACGTTCCTGCCGAGGGCGGTCGACGCCGACCGTCCGGACACCGTCACGGTGGTGGGGAAGCACTGCGAGTCGGGCGACGTCCTGGTCAGAGATGGATGCGTACCGGCCGACCTTGTAGTCGGAGACGTTCTGGCAACGCCGGTGACCGGAGCCTACGGCCATTCGATGGGCTCCAACTACAACAAGATCCTGCGCCCGCCGGTGTTATTCTGCCGCTCCGGCGAGGCTCGCCTGGTGGTCCGCCGCGAAACCTTCGACGACCTAACCCGCCTCGACCTCCCCTGATCCTGGTTTCCTGTCAATCGCGCATGTCAAAAACAGGGCGCGCCATTGACAGGAATAAGTGGCCCGGATTCCTGTCAATCGGGCATAGCAAAAACGAGACGCCGGATTGACAGGAAACCTGAATGGGTGAGTGCGCCCCCGGCAGGATTCGAACCTGCGCACCCGGCTCCGGAGGCCGGTGCTCTATCCCCTGAGCTACGAGGGCGAACGACAGGAGTGTAGCGCTCGCCGACTACTCGCCACCCATCCAGGGTTCCGGAGCGACCGGACCGGGGGCCGGGCGCTGCGCTCTGCGGGCCTTGCCCGGACCACGCTTCCACGGAGCAGGAATGGCAGGTTCCTCACCTTCCTTGAGGCGATTCGACCACAGGAGGATCGCCATGCCCAGGGTCATCAGAATGCCTGCGAACACGACCAGCACGTCACCATCCATCCCGGTCCTGGCCAGGGTGGCCGGCACATCGTTGCCGCCGTCCGGACTGGCGAGAATCGGCGGCAGCACGTCGATGAAGATCGTGTAGATCTCGCAGGCGCCGCGATCGTCACAAGCTTCGACCGTCAGGGTGAGCAGTGCCGTTGTGGAAGTGGTACCACTGAACGCCCCACTCGCGTCCATCGAAATTCCGCCTGGCAGGTTGCCGGACAGAATCTCGATCGTGTACCCATCGGTTTCTGGGTCGAACGAGTCGAGCGGCGGCAAGCTGCTCCCGACGGTGACGATGATCTCGGTGGTGGTGACCACGGGCGGATCGTTGACCTCACTCACGGTCACCGTCACGGTGGCGTCCGCACACTGATCGACTGCGTCGCACACCGTGTAGGTGAACGTGTCGACACCCGAGTACTCCGCATCCGGCGTGTAGGTCACCGTGCCGTCTGCGTTGATCACGACCGTACCGTTGGCAGGCTGGGTCACCGAGTCGACCGTCAGCGGTTCGCCCTCGGGATCTGAGTCGTTGGACAACAACGGAATCGTGGCGGCAGTGTCCTCGTCGGTGTCGATGATGTCATCGACCGCCATCGGTGGATCGTTCACATCCATGAATCCGAAGTCGATCCCGCTCACCGTCTGGCCCGGGTTGAGGAACACCAGCGAAGTGGCATCGAGCCCACCGTCGACATCGAACGTCGGCGTCAATCCCGCCGGCAGCGTCGAGGTGTCGACGG
>CBDTUP010000262.1:0-4396 GCA_965363685.1 uncultured bacterium
GGCAATACTGGTGGGCACCGGCGTACTGGCCATATTCGACACTGCCGGCGCGGTCGAACCATCTGGACGTCACTACCTGGCTCTTGCCTTACTCATCACAGCCCTCGGCCTGCTGGTCGGAGCCATCTGGGGTCGCTCCCGGGCGCTCATCGCGCTGGGATTCGTGATTCTGTTTGCCATGGGCGGCGCCGTCGTCACCGACGTCGTCACCGACATCGAGGCCACCACTGAGCTGCACGCGCCTGAGCTGGTTACGGCCATCCAACCGAGCTACGACCTGGACGCCGGCAAGCTGGACCTCGACTTCACGGCCGTTGACCTTGAGGGAGAGACCGTCGACGTGCGCGCCGACATCGGTGCCGGCCAGATCGAGGTCAGGCTCGCGGCCGATCAAGGGGCCGACATCAACGCCCGAGTCGGCATCGGGCGAGTCGAGGTGCTCGGACGCTCGAGCGAAGGGCTCGGCGTTGGTCGGAGTGACGAGGTCGACGGAACCGCAGGAACATTGATACTCGATCTCGACGGCGGCGTCGGCGAGATCGTCGTGATACAGGAGGGACGCTGATGCAGGAAAGACACCGACTCGACCTCTTGTCATTGATCTTTGGATTTCTGTTCGCGGCCCTTGCGGTACCGGTTCTCGTGACCAACACACCCTGGGATTTCGAGGCCGACTGGGTCGTCCCTGCCGTCATCGTGGCGCTGGGCCTGGTCATCGGAGCGAGTGCCTTCAGGCGCCGGGCCGATGACAACCATCTCGAACAGACCACCGATCCGGCCGTCACGGCCGCAATGGGAGAACTCCCCGACACTCCGGAGTTCTAGACCCAGCCTCTGAACGCAGAACCTGAAGCCTGAAAAGGAGGCGGCGCCATAGGCGCCGCCTCCTTCCGTTGCTATGGTCGCTCCATGCGCTTTGGAGCTTTCATACCGCAGGGTTGGCGCCTCGACCTGACCGGGGTACCAGCCGACCAGCAATGGCCAACAATGGTTCGCGTCGCGAAGCAGATCGAGGAGCTGGGACTCGAGTCCGCCTGGGTCTACGACCATTTCCATACCGTGCCCACCCCCACCCAGGAAGCAACCTACGAAGCTTGGACCCTGATGGCATCCCTGGCGGCGGTCACCGACACGGTTCGGCTGGGACAGATGTGTACGTGCAACTCGTACCGACCACCGTCGTATCTCGCCAAAGTGGCGGCCAACATCGACGTCATCTCGGGCGGCCGAATTGAGATGGGTATAGGCGCCGGTTGGTATGAGCACGAATACCTTGGATATGGGTACGAGTTTCCCAAGGCCTCGCAGCGGATCGGAATGCTGCGCGAGAGCGTCGAAATCATGCAGCGTATGTGGACCGAAGATGAAGTCACCTACGATGGCAAGTACTACCAATTGGTGAGGGCCATCAACCAGCCGAAACCAATCCAGGACCCTCACATCCCGTTCTGGATCGCAGGTGGCGGCGAGCAACTGACCCTCAACGTGGCGGCCCGGTATGCCGCCTACACGAATTTCGGACAGTCGATCGAGGAATTCGAGCACAAGTCGGAGGTATTGCGGGGTCATTGCACCGACGTCGGCACCGACTACGCCTCCATCGTGCGCTCATCCAATTTCAATGTGGTCTGCGCCGAGACGGAATCAGAGGTCGCAGACCGACTGGGATGGATCGAAGATCGATACCGTCCGTTTGTGCCGGAGGATCGACTGGAGAGAGCTACGAGCCTCTTCCGGGCAATGGCAGGCACTCCCGAGCAGTTGATCGAGCGTTTCAAGGGCTGGGAAGAGGTGGGGATGACATACGCGATTGTGTACTTCTCCGAGGTTGCCTACGACCCGGCCGGTCTGGAACTCTTCGCTCGCACGGTCGTCCCGGAACTGGCTTGAGTAAACCGTGGCTCTCGAAATTGAGGTGAGGGTCGCGGGTCCGTCGGATCGAGCCGGGATCGTGGCATTGGTGGCGGATCGGATCGGTGCCGAGGATGGACACGAGGCGGCGCTCACTCTCGACGACCTGCAGTTCGGACCGGAGGGATGGATGGTTGCCGTCGCGGATGGTCAGGTTGTCTCCACCCTGGGCCTATTCCCGGCCGTCACCCATGTTGGATCTGTGTCGGTCCAATCTGCGGTCATCGAGTTCGTCGCCACCGCCCGGGATTTCGAGGGACGCGGACTCGTTCGCCGGCAAATGGATTTGGCGCACACCATATCGGCAGCACGAGGCGACCTCGTGCAGTGGATGGTTGGAATCCCATATTTCTATCGGCGGTTCGGATACGAGTATGCGGTACCGACCCCTCCCACGATCGAGATCAACGAGCCGATCGTCGGGACCGCGGAGGACCTGACCTTCCGGGAGGCGAAGCGGACCGATATCGAGTCGATTGTGGCGCTCCAGAGCCATATGGCTGCCGCCGCATCGATATTCGCAGAGCACGATCCCATCTTGTGGTCGTGGCTGATCGACTCGCCGGTGTACGAGGTGCTTGTCGCCGAAAGGTCGGGCGAGCCGGCCGCGATGCTGCGGGTCTACCACGACGACGACGATCGGTACCTCCTCGACATCGCCGCCGCCGACCCGGCCACTTTCAAAGCAATAGTCGAACACGCTCGAAGCCCGAACGGCACGACTACCCTCGTACTGCGCCCGGGCCTAGAGGACATGGCCGCCGATCTCGGAGACCAGGACAGCGACGGCTATGCCTACTACGTACGGATCGCCGAACCCGCAAAACTGCTGGATGCGATTCGTCCGGAATTGAATCGAAGGCTCGACGAGGCGGGAATCAGGTTTCCTGATGGGGAACTCACGATCTCGATGTACAGGAATTCTCTTCGAATCCCGATCGAGAGCGGAGCCCTGGGTGAACCCATCCCGGGAGAAACCGTGCAAGCTCCGGTATCGCAGGGCGGGTCAGGGGTGCCGCCGGATCTCATCGCGCATCTGATCCTTGGTCCGCTCGGTGCCGTCGAGCTCGAGGAACGCCACGCCGACGTACTACTCGGGCAGCAGCGCGACCTGATGAACGCCCTGTTCCCGCCGCAAAGCGTAGACGTCCAGTCGTGGGTCATTCCGTGAGAGAACCTGCAAGTGCCGGTCGGCCGCAATCGGGGGGCGGATCCAATAGGTGGTAGGTAGTAGGTAGTGGGAGGAGACGGGCCCGTGGCCTACGAGGTACGGCATGTAGCCGTTCCTTCTACCGCGGTTCTTGCCGGGTCAGATGGGCTAAACCCAACAGCAATGCGGTCACTGCGCCGATTCCGGCGGCCTGCATCAGAACCCCACGATCGAGAGGGAGTTGAGCGAGCAGAAGCACCAAGGCACCTACCCCCAACCCCAATGTCCCCAGTGTCAGCTCCCGTAGTAGGTGAGGTCCGTGCGCTCCGGGCTGCCCGGCTCGACGTTCGATCGTTCCTACCCCGACGTCGAGAAGGACCAGGAGGGCGGCGGCGAACCCAACAACCCACCAGGTCCAATCTGAACTCGAATCGATTGAGACCATCGCTTCCCCCAGATACGCAATAGCGCCGAGCGTCAATAGCCGGACGTTGCCGGTCAACACGGACGCCACTACAAGCACGGCTCCGAGTCCGCCCAACCACAGGACAACAGACCGACCGCCGAACAGCGGAATCGCTGCCACGCCGACGGCCAACACGGCAGTGACAAAGCTGGAGTTCACACGCGGGCTCGTAACAGCCTCCTCCTGAAGAGATCTGCCCGGAGAATCGCGACAGGGAACGGATCTTCAGCCTTCCATGGGGCGACGGCGACCCCCTGCTGCTCAAACCGACTGCGGATGTGCTCCCGCTCGAGCGTCCAAACTCGGCGTGCAATCCGCTCACTCTCGTCACGCGGTTGCGGAAGGTATTCGGTCGGTTCCAACTCGACTATCGCCAGGTCATATCCGCGGGCCCGGATATCTGCGAGCGCATGCACGGTCCGTTCATCGAGCAACGGACTGAGCGCTATCACCAGTGAACTCGTAGGAAGAGAGCGGGCAGGTATCACATCGAGTCCGCGCCAATACTGCTGCCCGACGAGATGACTCTCCATGAGCAGGTCGAGAACTCTGTACCGGTGACGGTCGCCCATCCCCGGTTGCAGCCAGCGGACCGGCTCTCCGAAGGTGAGTAACCCAACACGGTCGAGGCGCCGTCCGTGCGCCTCCACCAAGGACGCGACCGCCCTCACCGCCATATCGAAGGTCTGATCGACTCCGCGCCTCGCCTCCGCGAACGTGTCGAGCATGAAGACGACATCGGCATTCCGTTCAGGATGCCGCTCGGTCACCCAGGTATCCGCGGCCCTCGCCGTCACCCGCCAGTTGATGATGCGCGGATCATCACCGGGTACATATGGGCGAAGATCGGCGTACTCGAATCCGGCCCC
>CBDTUP010000263.1:0-4387 GCA_965363685.1 uncultured bacterium
CGACTGGGACCGCCTGCTGGACTCGGATTACGCGGTGGTGTTCGTGGGACTGCCCAGGCGATCTCCTACGAAGCGGCGATGGGTCTGGCGATTGTCGCGGTCGTGCTCTTTGCTTCTACTACCTCCAGCGATGGCGGCACGTTGTCGTTCGTTGAACTGGTCGAGCGTCAACGTGGGACCTGGGACGAAGTCGTGTCGCTGCCTTCCGGTCTCGCCTGGTTCGAGAACGTTCTAGGCCTGATTCCCCGCTGGAACATCCTGCCGCAGTTCATCGCCTTCGTGATCTTCATGATTGCCGGCGTGGCTGAGACGAATCGTCCACCCTTCGACCTCGTCGAGGCCGAGCAGGAGTTGGTCGGTGGATTCAACACCGAGTACTCCGGTTTCCGCTTCGCGATGTTCTTCCTCGCCGAGTACACGAACGTGTTCAACATGTCGGCCATTGCGGTGGTGCTGTTCTTGGGAGGTTGGGATGGCCCGACCTTCGACCAATGGTTGCCGGGGTTCTTCGTGACCATGTTGCCGCTCTTCTGGTTCCTGCTGAAGACGGCCGCCGTTGTGTTCCTATTCTTCTGGATTCGTGCCACCTGGCCTCGTTTCCGATATGACCAGTTGATGACCTTGGGATGGAAACGACTGATCCCGGCCGCGCTTGTGTGGCTCATTGCGTCGACCGTTGTTGTTTCGATTCGCCAGTTTGGCTGGCCGTGGGCTTGAGAGGAGGTGACCTATGGGCATGCTGAATGATCTCGCCAAAGGACTTCGGGTCACCATGCGCCAGATGTGGGGCGAACGGGTTACGACCAAGTACCCGAAAGAGATGCGGGAGAAACCGGAGCGCTTCCACGGACGGCATGTCCTCAACCGGTATCCCGACGGGATGGAGAAGTGCATCGGCTGTGAACTCTGCGCCGGTGCCTGTCCGGCGCGCTGCATTTATGTACGCGGTGCCGACAACCCGATCGATGCGCCGGTGTCACCAGGGGAGCGGTTCGGGTTTGTCTACGAGATCAACATGCTCCGCTGCATCTTCTGTGCCCTGTGCGTCGAAGCTTGTCCGACCGAGGCGATCACCATGACCCATCTTTTTGAGATGTCTACGACGAATCGGGAAGACGCCATCTACACGAAGAGCGAACTGCTGGTCGAACCGGACGGAACGCCGAATCACATGTTCCCGGACGATCCGCTGGCGAACATCGATGAACTCCGCAATGCCGGTGGATGGATGCGGGCCGTTGCCCCCGGAGGACGTGCCGCATATGAAGGTGAGACGCCGTGGAGTGAGTCGGCCGGTGTAGGTCTGCGTCCCGCCGAACCCGGTCAGAGCCCTGCGCGGGAAATCGAGGCCGACCTCCCGGACTTCCTTGCTCTGAAGGCTGCTGGCCCGGAGCCGATTTCTCCCCCTGAAGGGGGAGGTACCGGCGAGGCCGGCGGCTTCGACGGGGAGGGGGGATCCTCTGCTCCCCCTGAAGCAGGTACCGACGCCCATGAAGAGGGTGAGGAATCGTGATCGAGCTCTTCTTGTTCTTCGTCTTGGCAGCAGTGTCCATCTTCGGGGCTCTAACAGTTGTCTTCGCCAAGAACGCGGTGTACGGCGCGATGGGACTGATGATGACGCTGTTTTCTCTCGCCGTGTTCTATGTGGTCCATCTGGCCCATCTCGTCGCCGCCGTTCAGGTCATCGTCTACGCCGGCGCCGTTATGACACTGTTCCTCTTCGTCATCATGATGATCGGTGTCGACAAAGAAGAGGACACGAGCGAGAAGCTCCCGTGGCAGCGTCAGATGGTCGCAGGTCTCGGTCTGGTGGTGGTCCTGGTTGCAGGAGTTGCCGTGGTCGGTGGTCGTTTCGATTGGATTCGGCCGGCTACGTCGACCGTGGAGACCAACGGAACCGTGCAGGAAGTCGGCCAGCTCCTCTTCACCGATTGGATCTTGCCTTTCGAAGCAACCTCGCTGCTGTTGATCATCGCCGCAACCGGAGCTATCGCACTTGCCTACTTCGGACCCCGCCGCCGTGACCGGGAGGACGTGTGATGGAAGTCACAGCGAGTTGGTATTTGACGCTGGCGGCAGTTCTCTTCCTGATCGGAGCGGGCGGCATGCTCATCCGGCGGAATGCACTAATGATGTTCATGTCGATCGAACTGATGCTCAACTCGGTGAACCTGACGTTCGTCGCAGCCGGCAGAGCCCTCGGATCACTCGACGGTCAGCTGGCCGTGTTCTTTGTACTCGTGGTGGCGGCAGCAGAGGTCGTGGTCGGCCTGGCCATCATCGTCTCTGTCTTCCAGAGCAGGTCGAGTGCTTCGGCCGACGATCTTTCGGAGTTGAGGGGATAGATGATGCGCACTTGTCGCTCTGCTCCAAGTCCGTTGGGAGTTTCGCAAAGCGAAACTCCAGTCTTTCGCTCCATCATCAGCCCTCAGCCCTCAGCCCACAGCAGCCAGCCCCGTTTTGACGGTTTGCCGAAGGCTGTCGGTCATGACGACTGGAGGTCGGCATGACCGACTTCATCTGGCTGATTGTTGCTCTTCCGGCCGCCGGGACGGTGTTCCTGCACTTCTTCGGCAAGCGAGTGAGCGAACCGGCTTCAGGGTGGATCGCTTCTCTGCTCATGTCGGGTGCGTTTGTGTACGCGCTGCTGGCGGCGGTTCCGTTCTTCCAGGGCAGCGGCCAACCCGAATCGGTCGTGCTCTGGTCGTGGATGCCTTCGATTGGCGCCGAGTTCGCCATCAGGTGGGATCCACTTTCGTCGCTCATGACGCTGGTGGTGACAGGCGTGGGAGCACTCATTCACTTCTACGCAATCGGATACATGCACGGCGACCCGCGCTTCTCCAGGTTCTTCACCTACATGAATCTGTTTGCCACCGGCATGTTGACCCTCGTGCTGGCAGACAACTTCGCCATGCTGTTCCTCGGGTGGGAAGCCGTTGGGTTGTGTTCCTATCTCTTGATCTCCTTCTGGTATACGAAGCCATCGGCGGCTGCTGCGGGCAAGAAGGCCTTCATCGTCAACAGGATTGGCGACTTCGGGTTCATGGTGGCGCTGATGATCATCCTCACCCAGTTCGGCACTCTGTCGTTCGAGGTCCTCGAAGATCCTCAGCTGGGTTTGACCACCGGCCTGGCGACGGCGGTCGGCCTGCTGATGCTGGTCGGTGCTGCGGGCAAGTCGGCGCAGATCCCGTTGTATGTGTGGCTGCCCGATGCAATGGAGGGCCCGACCCCGGTCTCCGCCCTGATCCACGCCGCCACCATGGTGACGGCCGGCGTGTACCTGGTGGCGAGGAACGCCGCTATCTATGAGATGGCTCCTGTCGCGGCTACGACGGTCGCCACCGTTGGGGCCCTGACGGCCCTGTGGGCGGCCACGATCGCCATTGCCCAGAAGGACATCAAGGCGGTGCTGGCGTACTCAACGGTCTCGCAGCTCGGGTATATGTTCATTGGGGTCGGCAGCACCGCCTACGTGGCGGGGATGTTCCACTTCATGACTCATGCATTCTTCAAGGCACTGTTGTTCCTTGGTGCCGGCTCGGTTATCCACGCCATGGCCGACGAACAGAACATGGACAAGATGGGTGGCTTGGCGAAGAAGATGCCGGTCACCGCCACGACGATGGGAATAGCCACGCTGGCGATCGCCGGCGTTCCGCCGCTAGCCGGGTTCTGGTCGAAGGACGAGATTCTGGGGGCTGCGTTCAACCAGGGCGGCTGGATGGTTGTCCTCTGGGGCATCGGCTTGCTGACGGCTGGTATCACCGCCTTCTACATGACTCGTCAGTTCGTGATGGTGTTCCTCGGCAAGCCTCGCTGGGACGAAGGGGTGCACCCACACGAGTCGCCCAAGCTCATGACTGTGCCGTTGGTGGCGCTGGCGGGACTCACGGTTGCCGGTGGATTCGTCAACACGCCCTTCCGTACGGGTCTCGAGCACTACCTGGAGCCGAGTTTCGAAACGACCGAAGGCGCCATCCACATGGCCCATCCGGCCGGTGGTGGCACCGCCTGGATCCTGGCCGGTGTCGCCGTGCTCGCCGGGCTGACCGGCATCTATCTGGCATATCGCCTCTACGCCGGTCCGGAGGAGCGCAGAGAGCGGGTCCTCGGCAGGTTTGCTCGTCCCATCTTCGCCTGGGAGAACGCCTATTGGGTCGACAAGTTCTACGGGAAGACGATTGTGCTGCCGGGCAAGACGGCCGCCAACTGGGCCGCATTCAAGTTCGATCTCGGGTTCATCGATGGGATCGTCAACGGTGTCGCCGGGGCGGTCAAACGACTGGGCGAGACCATTCGTCCGATTCAAACCGGCTTCGTGCGCAACTACGGAGTTCTGCTCGCTGCCGGTGCAGTCGGCTTGCTCGTATGGTTCTTGTCA
>CBDTUP010000264.1:0-4368 GCA_965363685.1 uncultured bacterium
ACCCTCGACGAGGTGGCCATCACCTGGCCATCTTGTCAAGATCAGATCGACTGGATCCTTCTCGGTTCCAATGGGTGGATGACTGAGTTCGGGGACACCTACGGTGCAACCAACAAACCGGTCAACGGAGGAATGCCCGCACAAAAGGGAAGCCTTCTCGAATCCGAGATCGCGGCCGTAGCCGCCTTCACGCGCGCGACCTACGGGGGCGTCGAAGAAGCCGACGCGCTCGCCGAGTGCGGCGTTTCGACGGAGACCGGTCAACCCTGAGTTGCGGCTGGTCCTGGCCGTTGGAGCCACTCCTCAGATGTCGGCAAGGTTGTGCCCGTCGGAGGGAATAGCCCGTATTGCCGGCAATCCCCCCGCCGGAGACCCACTACCAACGATGTCCTGGACCTTCCCCGCCAACGGGTACGGCCAACGGCCAACGGCCAAGGGCCAATGGCTAATGGCTCTTGGCTAATGGCTCTTGACGCGTACCATGCCCGTATGACGCGCAAGATTCACTCCCAAGATGTCACGGAAGGACCGGCCAAAGCAGGAGCTCGGGCGATGCTGCGGGCGGTCGGTCTTGAAGAGGATGATTTCGCCAAATCTCAGGTCGGATTGGTTTCGGCCGGCAACGAAGTGACACCCTGCAATTTATCGGGACCGCGCCTGGCGAATCGCGCCAAAGAGGGCGTCCGCGCCGAAGGTGGCGTCGGACTGACGTTTGCGACTATCGCCGTCTCGGACGGCATTTCGATGGGGCACGAGGGCATGCGCGCTTCCCTGGTCAGCCGCGAGGTCATCGCCGATTCGGTGGAACTGGTGATGCACGCCGAGCGGTTTGATGCGATGGTGACGATCGCTGGTTGCGACAAATCATTGCCCGGCATGCTGATGGCCGCGGCGCGCACCAACCTGCCGAGTGTGTTCTTGTACGGGGGTTCGAGTTTGCCAGGGCGATGGCGGGGCAAGGACATCTCGATCGTCGACGTCTTCGAGGGTATCGGCGCCTTCAATGAGGGCACGATCACCAAGGAGGAACTGCTGGGAATCGAGCAATCTGCATGCCCCGGAGAGGGTTCGTGTGCCGGGATGTTCACGGCCAACACGATGGCGTCGGTGGGTGAAGCCATTGGAATGTCCCTACCCGGGAGTGCGTCGGTGCCGGCCTCCGATCCGCGACTCGAGGAATACGCCGTGAAGTCCGGCGCGGCGGCAATGCAGCTACTGGAGGCAAACTTGCGGCCTCGCCAGATCATGACGCGTCCGGCCTTTCTCAACGCGATCACAACGGTGATGGCGCTGGGCGGTTCGACCAACGCGGTATTGCATCTGCTGGCGATGGCGCATGAGGCAGAGGTGGAGTTGACGCTCGAGGATTTCGATGCCGTCAGCCGTCGCACGCCTCACATCGGCGATCTGAAGCCGTTCGGGGCCTATCACATGGTCGATCTCGATCACATCGGAGGAGTGCCGATTGTGATGCGAGCGCTGCTCGACGAGGGCCTGATCGAGGGTGATCTCCCGACGGTGACAGGTAAGACGGTGGCCGAAAACCTGGAGGAAGTGACATTCCCGACCGGACAGGATGTCATCAAACCCACCAGCGCGCCCCTGGCCCGGGAAGGCGGAATCGCGGTATTACGAGGAAACCTCGCCGATGAGGGGGCTGTAGTGAAGATCGCCGGGGTCGAACTCGATACTTTCGAGGGAGTCGCCAGGGTCTTCGATGATGAGCAAGGTGCTCTCGAGGCTCTGTTCAACCACGACCTGCATCCCGGTGATGTAGTCGTGATTCGGTACGAGGGGCCGAAGGGCGGTCCCGGTATGCGGGAGATGTTGCAGATAACGGCTGCGATCAAGGGAGCCGGGCTCGGCAAGGACGTGCTGTTGATCACAGACGGTCGGTTTTCCGGAGGAACCACGGGCCTCTGCATTGGGCATGTGGCGCCGGAGGCAGCAAACGGAAGCAACCTGGCCCTGATCGAGGAGGGAGATCGGGTCAAAGTTGATCTACCCGCCCGTCGTCTCGATGTTCTCGTAGACGAGGAAACGCTTTCCTCGCGGCGGGCCGGATGGAAACTGCCCGAGCCCAGGTACTCGACGGGCGCGCTGGCGAAGTACGCCAAACTTGTCGGATCCGCCGAACAGGGTGCCGTCACCACCTGATTGATACGGACCGGCCCGTGACCGCGGTACTCTGACCACAACATGGCAGGCACCGAACAATGCCCCGCTTGTGGGGCAGCTAATCCAGTTGGCTCCGAGTGGTGCGGTCAATGCTACGCGGCATTTGGAGGCGCTTCATCTCCCTCAAAGCCCGACCAACATGATGAAACTGCTCGCGGCGATGCGCCGGCAACCGCCTATCCGGTCCATTCCATGCGCGGTCCTACGGCTCCCGGAGGACCTCCTTCTCCCCCACGAGGGCCGCTCGGCCCTCCCACGCCGGCCCGAAGCCAGGATCGTCCGGGAACCGGCGCTCCGATTCCCTCGCTGGCGCCATCCTCTGAATCCGTCGAAGGTTGGGTCTGCAAGACGTGTGGAGCCGGTAATCCGGTAGCCGTCGATGAGTGTCGGGCTTGCCGGACGTCGATATACGACGCCTTTGGTGCTTCCGATACTGGAGGCATCGCCATCGAACCATCGACCGCCGCCTTGTGGGGGTTGCTCCCCGGTGGTGGGCACTTCAAGACCGGGCAGTCGGCACTCGGACTTGCTGTGGCCGGCTTGCTGGTTGCGACGGTTGCGTTCGGTGTGGCGATCCTCAACGGCAACCGGCGTGCCGTCGGGTTCGTGTTACTCGGGTTCGGCCTCGTCGCTTGGGGTATTTCGATCTTCGACGCAACCCGTTTCGCGACCGGAAACGAAGAAGCGGTGCTGCTACGTCCGCGGGTCGTCACCTCGGCGATGGGGCTTGTGTTCATGCTGGTGATCGTCGCTGCCGTGTCGATCACGGGGGAGGGGTCGACGCCGTGAACGGGGTCTACGGAGTCAGCCTCGTCATTGGGGTATTGGCCCTCATAGCCTGGATCCTCGTTGGCGGTTTCTCGGAGGCGAACGATGGACGGCCGAAACACCCGGATGAACGGTTCGGAGCCAAAGGTCGTGCGATTGTTGCCGGGATGACTGCATTTGGAATCGGCGGTCTGTCGGCTTCATTTGGAGGTTGGCACGGCGCTCTCGCCGTTGTCGCAGCCGTTGTCGCGGCGATCGTCTTTGCCGTCTACGCCTACCGCTACGACGCCGGCGAAGAGTCGGACGCCGTCTGAATGCTCATTCTCGCCGATGTGCACGGTGCTTTCGATGATCTGGCCAGAGTGATCGCAACGGGTGAGAAGGTTCTGATCCTTGGAGATCTTCTCAATTTCGTCGACTACCGCACCGGGGCAGGTATTGCCGCCGACGTCTTCGGAACTGAGTTTGCGGAGGCTGCGACCCAGTTTCGACGCAATGGGGATTTCGCCGCTTCACGGCGGCTGTGGCGGGATCGATCGTTAGGTCGGGAAGATGAGGTGCGGGCGTCGGTCGGGAAGGCGATCACCGCCCAGTACGAGGCGATGCAGAAGGCGTTGCACGGCGGCGCCGGCTTCGTTACACACGGGAATGTCGACGTTCCGACTCTGCTGAGATCGCATCTACCGGATGGCTACCGCTATGTCGACGGTGAGGTCGTCGAGGTCGACGGTGTTCGGATCGGAGTCGTCGGAGGCGGCACTCGCACCGGTCTCAACGCTGCCGGCGAGATCAGCGAGGACGATATGGCCACACGTCTCGAGAGGCTCGGACCCGTCGAGATCCTTGGGACTCACGTTCCGCCGGCTGTCGATTCCCTCCGACGGGACGTGATCACCGGAAATCTCGAAGGAGCGTCGGGAGCGGTCACCGAGTACATTCGGCGTCATCAGCCGGCCATGCACTACTTCGGGGACATCCATCAACCGCAGGCAACAACCTGGCGTGTCGGAAGCACCCGGTGCGTGAACGTTGGCTATTTCCGTGCCACAGGAAGGGCGATCCGCCACGTCTGAAGTCGACCTCGACCACCTCTCGGCCACCTACCGATTTCGTCCGCTGCGGGCGGAAGGTGTTGCGAGGGTAGAGATGGCCCTCGAGGGGCTGCCGGCTGGTCGCAGGGTTCTCGACATCGGGGGAGGGACCGGCGCCCATTCTGAAGTGATGGCAATGGCCGGAGCTCATCCGGTCGTCTTGGACCCATCCGCCGCCCAACGCGAGCAGGCTCGCCGGCGAAGTGGACTCTTCGTAGTGGGCGGTGTTGCGCAGGCTCTGCCGTTCGTAGACGATTCCTTCCACATGGCCTATTTTCACCTGTCCTTGCATTACGGCGACTGGCACACCGCATTGAACGAGGCCTGCCGT
>CBDTUP010000265.1:0-4321 GCA_965363685.1 uncultured bacterium
GCAGACGCCGCGGACCGGCAAGGTGATCAGCTTCCATCATGACTCGGTGGAAGTGGAGTGGGACGACGGTCACCGCTCATCGCTCTCGGGCGCGTTGCTCGTCCCAGAGGACAAGTCGAAGATCGCGCGATAGGCGCCCGGCTCGATCTTCCCAATACGCTCCGCGCCCTCCGGAGAGCCAACCTGCCCGGAGTTGAGCCGGCGACGGTTCGGAGTTCTGGTTCGCCTTCGTCGGGCCGTCCGGACGTGTTGATCGGCGTCGGATGACCGCTCGGATCTCCCTGTCGCGGTTTGTTCGATCGACCTGTTTGGCTTGGATGGATTGAGAGTGCCATAGCCTGTGTCGGTACGATCTGAGTTCAGGAGGTTGGCGAGTGACACAACGCAATGCACTACTGCTGGGGTCGATGCCGTATCAGGACGAACGCGAGGCGATGTCGGTCGCCCTCGGCAAACTCGGGCCTTCGCTGGTATCCCTGCCAGACGGCGAAATCGGGGAACGCAGCGACGCCTATCCCGTCGGTGACCGCGCCGCGTGGGTGGGCACAATCATGGACCGGTGCGAGCGCGACACAACGGCGTGGAAGGGTTTGAAGCCTGCCCGCCGCAACGAAACGGGTACCGCCGAGGACTACGACGCCTTCTACCGGCTGAAGCCCCTTCACAAACCGTCTGAAATGGCCGCCCACATCGACTTTGGCTGGCGAGACTTCGCCCGTGAGAGCTATCCCATATTCCGGCAACTCCGCGACGAAGCCGGCTTGCCCGATCTCAAGTTCCAGGTCGGGCTACCAACCGCACTCGGAGTGACTTTCGGGATGCTCTCACCTGTCAATGCGATGCGGTATGCCCCGGCCTTCAACACCCGGCTTGCTTTCGAGGCAAATGACATCTCTGGGTTTGTCGATCCCGGGGATCTAGTGTTCCAACTCGAGGTCCCCGGTGAGATGGCGATGGCATACAAACTTCCGACGCGCGCCGTCAAGGTGGCGACCCGGACAGTGTTGGGACTGGTCCGCCAGATCGAACCCCGGGCGCCATTTGGGATTCATCTGTGTTTCGGTGACCTGAACAACAAGGCGCTCATCGACGCGTCAACGCTCGACAAGATGGTCGCCTTTTCGAACTCGATCGTGGACCAATGGCCGTCCACGCACACCCTCGATTACGTACATGTCCCGCTCGCTGAGGCAGCAGATCCTCCGCCACTCGATCCCGAGTGGTATCAGCCGCTACGCGAAATGAACCTGCCGGCCGGGACACGTTTTGTTGCCGGCTTCGTCCACGACAAACGCACAGAAGACGAGCATCGCCACATACGGTCGATAGTTGAAGCGCTTCGGGGAGGCCCCGTCGACATCGCCAGTTCCTGTGGGCTCGGCCGGCGCACTCGCGACATCGCCGACGGCCTCATCGATATGACAGCCAAGATGGTCTCCAACGAGTGAAGCGAGAGGCGGGCTTGGGTTCAACGAGTCCGCAGCGATCTACCTCACGCTCCGAAAGACGTTCGTGATGGCGTGAAGCATTCACCCGGGCGAGACGGTTCCCCGAAGATGCGTCACTCGTCC
Source organism: uncultured bacterium (assembly GCA_965363685.1). Lineage (GTDB taxonomy): Bacteria > Actinomycetota > Acidimicrobiia > Spongiisociales > JAHEDJ01 > JAHEDJ01. Next base: position 1,572 of record CBDTUP010000265.1, read on the forward strand.
CTGCGGCCCGAACCGCGACCCCGGTCCGGCACAGGCTGGCAGCGTGGCCGTTCCCGGTTCATGACACCCTCCGGAAGTGGATTAGTACGCCTCGAGTTGCCGTCCGTACAACTCGGCATAGAGCCGGCCTTCCGCGAGCAGTTCGTCGTGGGTGCCTTCCTCGACAATCCGCCCCTCGGCTAGGACGATGAGCCGGTCGGCTCGGCGCACCGTGCTCAACCGATGGGCGATGACGATGGTGGTCCGTCCCCGCATCAGCACTTCCAAAGCGTCCTGCACGAGGCCCTCCGATTCGGCGTCGAGTGAACTGGTGGCTTCGTCGAGGATCAGGATGGAGGGATCGGCAAGCAGCGCTCGGGCGATCGCAACTCGCTGGCGTTGTCCACCGGAGAGCTTGATGCCCCGTTCCCCAACCACGGTTTCGTAGCCGTCTGGGAACGCCGAGATGAACTCGTCAGCGTTGGCGGCGATGCAAGCTTCGATCAGATCCTGATCACCGGCGTCCGCTCTGGCTACCCGGAGGTTTTCGGCGATCGTGCCGGAGAACAGCTCCACCTCCTGGGGAACGGCAGCCATCCGGGCGCGCAGCTCACCGATGTCTTGCTCGCGAACGTCGACTCCGTCGACCAGCACCCTGCCGGCGGTGGCGTCGTAGAAGCGGGGCACCAGTTGGACAAGGGTCGTCTTGCCGGCTCCCGACGGTCCCACCAGCGCCACTACCTCGCCGGGCCTCACATCGAGATTGACGTCGCGCAACACTCGTCCCGTTCTCTCGGCGTAGGCGAACGAGACATCCTCAAAGGTGATGGTGCCCGCGCCGGGGGGACTGCTGGCGACTGCAGAGCTGGCTACCTCCGGCGGTTCATCGATCAACTCGAAGATGCGCTTGGAAGCTCCCAGTGCCTCTTGCAGTTGTGCGTATAGGCCGGTGAAGGTGCCGATCGCTCCGGCGACGGTGAGCGTGTAGAGGAGGAAGGTGACCAGGTTGCCGGCGGTGAGGTTGCCCGCAATCACCTGCCGGCCGCCCTGCCACAACACCAGCGACAGAGTGCTGAACATCACGAAGGTCACGGTCGGAACGAAGATGGCCCGGACCCGGGCGCGGCGAACCGCTACGTCGTAGGACTGCCGGATGTGGTGGTCGTAGAGGCGGGCCGTCTCGTCCTCGGCTCCGAACCACTTCACGACTCGCACCGAGGCAATGGCTTCCTCGGCGAGGCTGTTGGCTTCGGCCAGCCGGTCCTGGAACTCGGTCGAGATCCGTCTGAGGAACCGCCCGAACACCGCGGCCGCGATGATCACCAACGGTACGAACACGAGCACGGTCAAAGAGAGCCGGGGGCTGAGGAGGAAGAGCAGTATCACGCTACCGATCAATGTGATGGTTTGTGCGAGGGCCTGGGCGACGGCGGTCGAAACGGTGTTCTGTACGACGGCGGCGTCGGAGGTCAGACGGGAGGTGATTTCTCCCGTCTTGCGCTGATCGAAGAACGGGACGCCCAGCCGGACCACTCGGTCGAAGACCGCTTCGCGGAGATCCGCCACCACCCCTTCACCGGCGATGGCAAGCCAGTAGGTGCGAAGGAAGTTGAAGCCGGCTTGCGCCAGAAAGACCAGCACCAGGATGACTGCGAAGCGGTCCAGTTGGCTGGTGTCGGCTCTGCCGACCTCACCTAGAGCCGAATCGACGAGATCGCCCATGATGCGGGGGAATACCAGGCCGAGCCCGCTGGCAAAGGCAACTGCCACGGTGGCGGCGCTGATGCGCTTGCGGTAGGGCCGGGCGAATGCGAACAGCCGCCGAACCTGGGCAAGTTCAGAGCGGCTCAGTCGCGGGCGTTCCTGCTCGCCGCCGGTTGGTCGTCGCAGTGGTCGCATTGAAGGATGATATGTTCGGGTCGCGGACTACCAGACTTCGGGCAATCGGGCCGGCGCTGTGCAATCGAGGCTTTTCAGCAAGAAGTCGAGGCGATCCTCGGGGGCCATGACGGGAACCCGACGAACGTCATATCCCAGGGCACTGAAGTCCCGGTAGGTCCAAGCATCGATGAAGTTCGCGTGGGCATCCTCGTCGAAACGGATGCCGTCTGTATGAAACGGGAGTGGGTCGAGAATCGAGACGGAGGCGTACCGATAGCGGAAGCAGCTGGGGAGGATGTCATTGGGGTCCATCCCGAAGACTCGATACCACGCCAGCGACCCCGGCAGGGCGCCGTCTAGAAACACAGCATCGCGAGCCTCGAGCTTCTGCTCGTTCTCCAGCTGAAGGTCAAAGATGCGGCGCTGTAGTAGCACTGGATCGTGGCGGACTTCCTCGAGCGTTCGTCCTGCGGCGAGCTCGCCCTCTATGTGCTTCCGGGCACATTCCGGGACGGTTTGGAAGCCTGCGCGTTCGAGTAGGCCGAGCAGCGTGGTCTTTCCGCACGAGGGTCCCCCGGCGAGTACGTGCCAATTCGTCTGGACCTCGAAAGAGGCAGCAAGGAGGTTCCGGTCTAGTTCAACATCTCGGAACTCGAACTCGGGCGCATCGGCCATTTGATCCTTCTGACCTCAAGAATACTGGGACGGGGCGTCGGTCGTGCAGTGGATCGCCCGGGTTTTCGGGATCATCGTGCTTCAATCCTCAGTGGCGAAGCCCTTGGCACCTCCAACCACAGTGGGTCGGTAGGGCTGGGACCCATCCCGACGTTCCCTCGGCGAGGCGCAACTGAAGGAGCAATTGACCCGGGCCGTGCAGGCGATGATCGAGA
>CBDTUP010000266.1:0-4290 GCA_965363685.1 uncultured bacterium
CTCCATGAGGGCTGCCCGCACCACGATCCTATGTGTGGCTGAACCTTTGGGATGACAGGCGAACATCGTCAGGGTTGGAGATTCCGTTTGGTCGACGATCCACATCTCCTCCGGGGTGACAATGAGCGTCTCGACCACCCGATAGACCGCGCTTCTCCCGTCTATCCCAGTCACAGTGACCTCATCCCCCGGCGCGAGCCGATCCAGATCGCGAAAAGGCGCCGTCCTGGTGGTGCGATGCCCGGCCAGAACCATGTTTCCGGCGGCTCCAGGTCCGGCCGTTCCCGACCAGTGGGCAACACCCTTGTCAATCACGGATAGATCGACGCCCTGTCGCACCACTTCTTCCAGACCGAGCTTTGGTATTTCGAGACTGGCAACGTGGACGCCGAGACTCTGCGTGAAGGCGTCGACGCGAGCACGCTCGGGCAACAGAGCGGTACGTTCGGCTTGGGCCGGAGCGGCAGAAGCAACCAGCGCGATCCCGACGGACAACATGAGAGCGAAAGCGAACCGGCGCATGCAGAGGCATCGGCGCTATTACAAGAGCCCTTGAGGGAATCGCTCGTGTTGCCCCATGACGGCCGATCTGTCGATCGGCAACCACTCCCACCACCTGCAGGTGTGGGAGAACGCTAGGAGAGTCGGGTCAGGAATCCGAGAAAGGGGAAACGAAGTATGGTTCCGATGCCGGGATGCCGAATGGTCGCACGATCGATTCCGCGGTAATGGTTGCTATCGCGGCTGCCGTGACCGGAACAAGTCCCGAAAGCGAGGACGTCGGACCATCGAGGCCCATGTCGATTGCGCCCAACCGGCGGATCGCAGCCTGCAAACCCGCACGTGTGAGGTCCGAAGCCTCAAGGGCCTCTTCGAGAATGAGGTGGAAGGTGGCTGCCTGGGCATACCCGAACATCGTGTACCAGTCCGGATCGGTGACGTCGGCCAGAATCTCATCCCGCAGAAGTGCCGCCGGAGAATCACCTCCTGGGCCGGCCCCGAGGACCACGGTATCGGCGAGCAGCGCCAGACCTAGCTCGGGACCGCCGTCGCCCCCGAGCGCAGACGCGATGCCGGGGTCAAAAGATTGGATGGAAACCAACCAGTCGGGCCGATAGTCGAGCGAATCGGCCGTAGCGATGATTCGAGTCAGAGCGTCGGGTGTCGAACACACCACCACCGTTGCCGCCTGCGATGTGATCAACTGCTCAACGGCTCCACCGAAATCTGTCGCTCCCGGAGAGTGCCCGAGTCTTCCCACATTCGTGAAGCCGAACTCGCCCACGGCCCTGTCATATCCGACGGCACAGTCCTCGCCGTAGGAGCCCTCTTGGAACAAGATCGCAGACGGTCCGGCCGGGGTGACGTCGGCTGCCCACCCCATTCCTGCCGCGACTTGATCCCGATAGGTCGGAATGAGCGCGTTCGGAATTATCGAACCACTGCCGGCCCATTCTGAGGAGAGGCTCCCGGACACCATCACCATCCCGAGCTCGGACAGCGCCGAAGCCAGCGTTTCATCGACGAGGGATCCCAACGCACCGGAGAAGCCGAGGACCGAGGTGCTCAGTTCCTCGAAGCCCCTCGTCGCTTCTTCGACGTCGTAGCGGTGGTCATAATCCACGACCCGTACTTCGTACTGTCCTCCTACCCCACCGAGGACGTCGTTCACGTACGACCAGTAGGCGGACTGGCCCTCGCGCACGGACTTGCCGAAAGCGGCCAAAGGTCCGCTGACGGGCACCATCACCCCTATGTTGATGACATCACCGTCGACTCCAACACCTTCCAACACCCTCGATTCGACGGCTGTCGTTGATGCTCCGGTTGTGGAGGACACCAAACCCGTCGTCGATGTCGTCGACGAATCCACTGAGGGAGTACACGCCGACATCGTCGACATGCAAACGAGCAACGTAACCAACATTGAATGCTTCAAGTCGATACCCTCAGATCGATCGAGAGGAGTTTTCTTGCAAGCCCAAGCCACCGTACTGTCAACACGCATCCTGCCACGCACCCGGGTTTCAACCGCGGTTCTGGTGATTGGATTCGCCGCTTTGACCGCAGTTGCGGCTCAAATCCGGATCCCACTGGGATTCACCCCGGTGCCGCTAACCGGTCAAACATTTGCAGTGTTGCTGAGCGGTGCAGCCCTCGGCTTGCGCGCCGGCGCTGCCGCCCAGGCTTTGTACGTTGCCATCGGACTTGCGGGCTTCCCGGTGTTTCAAGGTGGGGAAGGTGGCTGGAGCTATGCGACCGGCGCCACCGCCGGGTATCTCCTCGGCTTCATTATCGCCGCCGCCGTTGCCGGCTACCTGGCCGAGCAACGACAGGACCGCCGAATCGTCACCGCCATTCCGGCCATGCTCGCCGGCAACACGATCATCTATCTCATCGGTGTTCCCTGGCTCATGCACGTCCTGGGTGTTGACCTAGCTGCCGGCCTCACCGCCGGATTCGCCCCCTTCGTGGTCGGCGATCTCCTCAAGATCGCCGCGGTGGGATTGCTGCTACCGGCGGTGTGGAAGCTCCTCGGCGAAAGGTAGCTCCGGGCACCGCGGCTGCGTGAGTTCTTGAGCCACCCAGGCAAGGCGTCAAAGGAGCACCTTTCTCCCGGCATCTTGCGTCGGGGAGCACCGCTGGCCGCGGGCAGATAGCCCCGACCGATGAGCTAAGCCCACAAGGAAGCTTCCAGCCTTGCCGGGCCCAAGCTCCGTGCTTCCGATATGTTGCTTCGTAGTAGGCCGTCGGTAGCACAAGGGCGACGAATACTGCTCACGGCCGGAGCTTCCAGCAGAACGGTCCACCTCACTTTCCAACTCACTCGATCAATCGGAGCTTGTAGTCCGACCACCGAACCGCCGCGCCACACCCCCACAATCGGGCTCAGGCACGGAGCCAGCTTCCCACTCACGCGCGCTTCGGGGGCCTTGCGGCCCCCGAAAACGTCTCGACTGACTTCTCTGCTGTTCTACCCGGCGCAGGCTTCCGTGAACTCGTGAGCCTCGGCCGTCGGCCCAACCCAGAAGTCCTGGATGACTGCGATGCCCGTCGTAGCGTCGGCGGAATATCCGCCAACGACACCCTCACGTGGGAATACATCATTCGCATCTCCAGCGAACGACCGTGAGGGCATCATGCCCTCATAGTCCACGTCGGTGAGGGCGAAGGCGGCAGCCTGAATGCCTTCATGGCTCAGATCGCCCGCTTCGACGGCAGCTTCGAGCGCAGCCTTGAGCGCATACTGCGACGTCCATCCGGAGATGAAGAAGTCGTTGGCCGGGAAGCCGGCTGCGGTAACAGCCGTCCTCATCTTCTCGTGGCCAACTGAGTCGTAGTCCCAGCCACCTACGAACGAGGACTGGTAGTAGATACCCAGCTCGAACGCCGGAGCTGCGGCCGACGCCAGCAGCGCCGAGTTCCACGAAGGGGCGGCCCCGATGAAGACGGGAACGTCGGCCCCCAACTGTTGCGCCGCGCCACCAACGATGGCGGCGGTCTCAGACGGACCAGTCACCAGGATGATGACATCAGCCGGATCCGCAACAATCTTGGCTACAGCTTCGGTCTGGGCCGGATCGCCACCCGCCGAGACGGGGATCACGGTCTCTTCCCAACTGACTGTCAGGCCGTTGGCCGCAGCTGCAATCTTCACGCCTTCGGCATAGTCGAAGCCGTAGTCGCTTGGGAACTCGAGGATTCCGATCGTCTCGAACGTGCGTCCGGCAGCCGGTATAGCTGCCGACGCCCAGTCGATGGCATTCATCGCCTCGAAGCAGTAGTTGGTACCAAACTCGACGACGTTGTCGACGAACGCCCAACCCGACCACCACGACATTGGAGCCGCAATCGTGCTGTCACGTTCGTAGTCCGGCAAGGCCGCCACTGTTTGTGGCGTTCCCAGCGACTGTGCAATAGCAGCAACATCACCGGCGATCGAGTTGTAGTCGGCGACGAGTTTGTCAGGTTGGTAGGCGGTGTCCTTCTTGAGGTTTTCCGGCAGAACAACGTCGAAGGCGCCACCAACACCTCCCTCGGCGTTGACGGTGGCCCAGAACAGACTCTGACCGCCATAGAGGCCACCCGATGCTCCCGCGAACGGACCCGACTCGTCGGTCAGGACGCCGAGGTAGATACAACCGTTGTCGGGGTTGCCTCCCTCACACGGCTCCTCGGTGACGCCGGGCCCAAGAGTCAGCATTTCCTCGGCCATGGTGGTTTCGGTCGTCATGTCGTCGGCCATTGTCGTTTCGGTTGGTGTCGGCGCCGCGGTCGTCTCGGTCGCCG
>CBDTUP010000267.1:0-4253 GCA_965363685.1 uncultured bacterium
TGAGCTGGGATAATAGCGCAGCACACCATCAACCTCGAGTATCTGGTGCAGGGGGATGATCGATACACGTTCCCGGCGGCGATCGATCGTGCCTTGACCGTTGCAGGAGCCCTGCGTGACAGGTTCGGGATAGAACCCGGCGATCGAGTTGCAGTGGTTGGTGCGAACGCTCCCGATTGGGTGGTCGCCTACTGGTCCGTGGTCGCAGCCCAGGGCGTTGTCGTTCCGTTCAACGCCTGGTGGAAGGCTGCGGAACTCGAGTTTGGCATCGAGGATTCCGGAACATCATTCGTTCTTTGTGATGCCCGACGGGCACTCGTAGCGATCGAGGCTGGATTCCCGCCGGATCGGATCGGAGTGTGGGGTTCTGATTCCCGACCGTCCGGTACCCTCTCGTTTGATGATCTCGCTGCCGGTGATCCTCCACCGCTCGATTTCGCCGCGCCGCGAGGTGAGGATGAGGTGGCCGGCCTCTTCTATACGTCGGGAACGACCGGACGCCCCAAGGGATCGGCCAACACTCACCACAACATCATCACCAACCTGATGAACTTCGGTGTACTCAACCGGGCGCAGGCGATTGCGGCCGGCGAGTCACCGAGTGGGGAGAAGGCCACCTATCTCTGCATCATTCCGCTGTTCCACGCCACGGCCAACTTCACCTACATGGTCCCTTTCATGTTCGGAGGCCACAAGCTCGTATTCCTGCCGCCCGGGAAGTTCGAAGCGGACGATGCCGCCGGGGTCATTCAGTCCGAACGGGTCACCGCCATCGGGGGAGTGCCAACGATCATGGCCAGGTTGATCGACGCCGGTGTCCATGACCGTTACGACTTGTCCAGCGTCACCGCCATTGGATACGGAGGGGCTCCGGCGTCTGCTGCCCTGCTCGAGAAGATCAACCGCGCTTTCCCGAACCTCAAGAAGAAGGTCTCGACGGCCTACGGATTGACCGAGACATCGGCGATCGCCACGGCGACGGGAGGCCTGGACTATCAGGAGCATCCATCGTCTGTCGGTCAGGCTTCTCCCGTCAACGAAGTGAAGATCGCCGAGTTCGACGGCCTGCCCAAGCAGCCGGGCGAAACCGGAGAAATCTGGTTGAAAGGGCCCAACGTCATACCCGGCTACTGGAGTCGACCAGAGGCCAATGCGCGTTCGTTCGTCGACGGGTGGTTTCGAACGGGAGACGTCGGCTACGTCGACGCCGACGGGTTCGTGTACATAACAGATCGCGCAAAGGACATGGTGATCAGAGGCGGTGAGAACATCTACTGCGTGGAAGTCGAATCGGTGCTCGAGGCACATCCGGCCGTCTCCGAGGTGGCCGTTGTGGGTGTTCCGCACCCCGAACTCGGCGAGGAGTTGAAGGCCGTCGTCGTATTGGCCTCTGAGGTGTCGACGACGGTTGAGGAGCTTCGGGAGTTCGCAGATGAACGCCTCGCGGCCTTCAAGGTCCCGGCCCATTGGGAACTCCGGTCCGAAGCTCTACCGCGCAACCCGGCCGGCAAAGTGCTCAAAGCACCGCTGCGCGGCGACTCTTCCGGGGTGTTTGCCGTTGGGGAGGAAAGCGACTCGGCGTTGTGAAGACGGTTTCGATTCCCTGCGGCGATTCCTTCGTCACGGGTCGCCTCATTGGAGCCGCGGACTCGGTCACGCCTGGAGTCTTGCTGGCGCACGGAGCCGGCACCAATCAGGATCACCCGATGATGGTGGCGATTCGAGACGGGATCGGAGCCGCAGGTTTCCCCGTTCTCACATTCAACTACGAGTACACGGAGGCTGGCAGGAAACGGCCGGATGCGCCCAAACGGTTGCTGGCCTGCCACTCTGCCGTTGCGAGTTGGTTCCGGCAGGAAGTGCAACCCAGCATGGTGATGGCAGGCCGTTCGATGGGCGGTCGGATCGCCTCGATGCTGGCTGCCGAGGGGGAGGAATGCGCAGGCGTGATGCTGTTCTCCTACCCGCTGCACCCGGCAGGCCGGCCCGAGAAGCTCCGAAAAGATCACCTTCCCGACATCAAAGTCCCAGTTCTATCCATCGTCGGCACCAGAGACGCGTTGGCGACACGTGCGCTCTACGACCGGTGGGTTAGACCATTGCCGAATTTCACGACGTTCGATTCCGAAGATGCCGATCATTCGATGCGGGTGCGTAAGGCTTCCGGCCGGACGAACGAGGATGCTTTGTCGGAGATGATCGAAGTGGCGACCGATTGGTTGCATCACCTCAACTGAATGATCCCCGATTCTCAGCTCATTCTCAGAATACTTTCAAGGTTGTCCTAGATCCGGCAGGCAGGATCCGTCCGTATACCAAGAGATACGCTCGGTTGGTTACGCGAGGGGACGACATGGACTACTACATCTACGATTTCGAACGGTCCCAGACCCCGCCGCCGCGACGGAAGCAGGGTTGGGGACGTTTGCTGCTTACGGCAACTCTCGGTGCTGCCGTTGCTCTGGCCGGTTCGGCCGGTCTCGAGGTCTGGCTTGCTGCTGAAGAGCCCATTCCCGTTGCTGTGCCGGCTGCCCCGGTCGATGCTCTGCCGACCATGGTTGAGATCGACGATGAGTATTCGCCGGCGGCGGTTGGCGAAGCGGTGGTGCCGGCGGTGGTGACCGTCCAGATCGGTGCACAGACACCAACCGGAGTGATTCCTCAGGGTTCGGGTTCCGGCGTGATCATCGATACCGCCGGATTCATAGTGACCAATGACCACGTGGCGGGAGATGCCGGCTCTTTGAGAGTGGTGCTTTCGGACGGACGCGTATACGAGGCCACCCTGGTCGGTACGGATCCGGTGACCGACCTGGCCGTCTTGCGCATCGAGGCAGACAATCTCACCGCCGTCCGGTTCGGCTCGACCGAAGAGATGCAGGTCGGAGATACGACGGTCGCCATCGGTAATCCTCTCGGACTCGACGGGGGGCCGTCTCTGACCGTCGGTGTGCTCTCTGCGTTCGGACGAGAAGTACGAACCAGCGCGACATCGACTCTCTACGGAATGATTCAAACCGACGCGCCGATCACTCAGGGGTCCAGTGGCGGAGCGCTGGTGGATGGCGCGGGACGCCTCATCGGGATCACGACCGCGGTTGGTGTCAGCGAGGTGGGAATCGAGGGTATCGGATTTGCCACGCCGATAGAGATCGTGGAGCGGGTGATCGCGGACATCCTCGACGATGGAGTCGTCACCCACGCGTTGCTGGGAATCAACGTTTCAACTTCATTCACCGAGATCGCGGACGGGGGAGCCCGTCCGACCGGAGTTGCAGTGGACGCAATCGAGCCCGGGTCGGCCGCCGACACCTCTGGGTTGCAGCTTGGAGATGTGATCAAGGTCGTTGAGGGCATCGCAGTAGACACCAGCAGCGAGTTGATCTCTGCGTTACGCCGCCTGGGAGCAGGGGATCTGGTCACTCTCGAGATAGAACGTTCGGGAGTACAACTCGACGTACCGGTGACCCTCGGCACCCTCTAAAGCCCGTTCGTGCGTGAGTCTCGCCCGCCTACCGGGAGGTTCTCTCGCAAGATCAAATGGGTCAGCTTCGGGGAGTACCGGATTCTTCGTTTTCGAGGCTGAGCACTTTGTTGAGACGGCGAACGTGGCGTTCTTCCCGTGTGAACTCGGCGCCGAGAAAGGACTCCACGATTTCAGTCGCCAGTGCAACGCCGGTGATACGGCTCCCAAGGCAAAGAACATTGACATCGTCATGTTCGACACATTGGTGAGCTGTGTAGGTGTCGGTCCCCTGGGCAGCGCGGATACCCCGGACCTTGTTGGCCGCGACGGCAGCACCGGCGCCTGAACCACATACAACGATTCCGCGGTCGACCCGACCGTCACGCACCGCTCGGGCGACCGCCGCCGAGTAGTCGGGGTAGTCCACAGGATCCTCCGAATGGGTGCCGAAATCGGTGACCGCTACTCCCTGTTCGGCCAGCGACCGCGCCAACGTCTCCTTCAAGCCGAAGCCGGCGTGATCTGACCCTATTCCTACCCGCACTCTCCATCCTTTTCCATGGGCAGGATCAGCGTAGTCGCGTTGTCGAACGCCACCCGACGTACAATCCGCTGATGGTGGGTCGATGGCCCACTGCCTCAAACCTCTCGAATCGCCCGTAATCAAGGGGGGCCGCCGTCACCGAAACACCCCTAGCGATTTCTGCCCGGTACCGTTCCCACCATGCGAACCGAGCAACCGGCCTCGACTAGCCCCTTCTCCGGTGACTTCGAATACGATGAAACT
>CBDTUP010000268.1:0-4240 GCA_965363685.1 uncultured bacterium
CCGCTTCCAGTGTTCGGCATTCCCCGGCTCGTTTCGAGCTACCTGGCCTCGATGAATCTACAAATGGCTGCGGTGGCTCGAAATCAGCCGATCGCCGATGAACTAGCCGGGCGCATTGCCGCAGCCGGCTGGGGAGACCGGCTTGACGGTGTTGTGGTTCTCGACCTCTCTCTCGAAGATATCGCCGACACGGCGCGATGGAATGAGGCAGTCGCCACGGGGTTGGCGATGGCCGGATTGAAGGTTGACGCGGTGATCAACGGCTGCTCTGCCGTTGAGGTCCGATCGACCGACGGTCCCGCAGTTCTCGATCCAACGGCACTGGCGCTTCGATTGATCGGTGCCGGAACCGCACTATTCGGAGGTGGAGGCCAATGAGCGAGTTCTCTACCGACGTCCTGGTAGCCGGAGCAGGAGCAGCGGGTCTGGCTGCGGCCCTCGCCGCCGCCGATCGGGGTCTTCAGGTCGTGATAGTGGAAGCCAAGGAGACCTTCCGGCAGGGTAGCAACACGGCCATGAGCACATCCATGGTCCCGGCGGGTGGAAGTCGCTGGCAGGATGCGGCAGGTATCGAAGATTCCCCTGAGGTGTTCTATGCAGATGTGATGGCCAAGACGAAGGGGGCAGCCGATCCGGTGGTCACCAATGCTCTCACGACGGTCGCTCCCGAATTGGTGGCGTGGATGGCTGATAGCGGCCGCGTCCCGTTGGAGATCGTGACCGATTTCCAGTACCCGGGGCATTCCCGCGATCGCTGCCATGCCGTGGCCGATAGAGCGGGAAGCACTCTCCACAGGTATCTGCTGGAAGAAGCAGGGCGGCGGTCCGAGATCACCACGATCGTTCCCATGCGACTGATGGACGTGAATCACGACGGCACTCATGTCGAGTCGGCGGTTGTTGAGACCCCCGATGGCAACCGCGAGGAGATCGGGACTCGCTCGGTTGTGCTGGCAACGAATGGTTTCGGTGCACGCCCCGATTTGGTCGAGCAACACATTCCCGAGATCGCAAAGGGTCTCTACTTCGGAGGTGATGGCAGTACCGGTGATGCCCTCGCCATCGGTGAGTCCTTGGGTGCAGATGTGGAGTTCCTGGATTCCTATCAAGGGCATGGTTCGGTGGCCTCGCCGCACGGGATACTCGTCACATGGGCGACCGTCATGCATGGAGCCATGCTCCTCAACTCGCGAGGACGACGTTTTGGCAATGAGACGAACGGGTATTCTGAGTATGCACTTCCGGTACTGGCCCAACCTGACGGCCACGCCTGGCTCCTACTCGACGAGCGCATCGACCAAGCTTGTCAACCATTCAAGGACTATCAGGATCTTCTCGAAGCCAAAGCTGTGAGATGGGTGGAGGATGAGAGGTCCATCGCCGATCTGCTCGGTGCCCCGGCTCCTGCAGTCGAGTCCACTCTGGCGGCCTCCCGATCCGCTGCTTCAGGAGAAACGAAGGATGAGTTCGGGCGGACATTCTGGGAAGAACCGCTCCGACCTCCTTATGGTGTCGTGAAGGTCACCGGGGCCCTCTTCCACACGCAGGGAGGGTTGCGAGTCGACGCCAATGCGACCGTGCTTCGTTCCGGCGCACCAATCAACGGGTTGTATGCGGCCGGTGGAGCGGCCGTCGGGATCTCCGGCCATGGGGCTGCCGGATACTTGGCCGGGAACGGATTGCTTTCCGCATTGGGGCTCGGCTACCTGGCCGGATCTCATGCAGAGAAGAAGAACTGACGACAAGACCTGCGGGCAGCCACCCGCGCAATGAAGGAGAAGACATGTTCGATCTCGTCATCAAGAACGTGAGGGTGGTCAGGCCCAATAATCCCGAGGTGGAGTCGCTCGACATAGCGGTCAAAGACGGCACGTTTGCCCGGCTTGCTCAGGACATTGATCCGAGCGAAGCGGCTAAAACGATTGATGGTGGTGGTCTTCTCGCCTTCCCCGGTGTGGTCGACGCTCACATGCACTTCGGCATCTACCACCCGCTGATCGAAGACATCGTTTCAGAGAGTCGCACCGCCGCGACCGGTGGAGTCACTTCTGGCATCAGCTACATGCGCACCGGTCAGTACTACCTGAACAGGGGAGGGCCGTACGCGGAGTTCATGCCTGAGGTGCTATCGATCAGCGAAGGACGATCGTTCATCGATTACGGGTACCACGTTGCCCCGATGATGAACGAGCACATCGAAGAGATTCCCGAACTGATCGAACGGTTCGGTGTCCCTTCATACAAGATCTACATGTTCTACGGAAGTCACGGACTGCACGGTCGATCCGACGATCAGAGTTCCTTCTTGATGACGCCGCCGGGTGAACGGTACGACTATGCCCACTTCGAGTTCATCATGCGCGGCGCCAGGGCTGCGATGGATCTGTTCCCGGACAAGGCGTCCAACATCTCGGTGTCACTCCACTGTGAGACGGCGGACATCATGCGGGCCTACACCCAGATGGTTGAAGACGCCGGCGAGTTGTCCGGCCTTGCCGCATACAACGCCGCCCGTCCGCCGCATTCCGAAGGCTTGGCCATTGCCGTTGCTGCCTATCTGGCCCATGAGACCGAGTTTCCGAATATCAATCTCTTGCACCTCAGCTCTGCCAAGGCCATCGAATCGGCAATGCTGATGGCGAAGACGTTTCCACACATCAATTTCCGACGTGAGGTCACGATCAGTCACCTTCTGGCGGATCTGGACAATGCCAACGGCAACTACGGAAAGGTCAACCCGCCGATCCGCCCCCGGGCAGATGTTGAGGCTCTCTGGGGGGCCGTCTTGGAGGGCAATGTCGATTGGGTGATCAGTGATCACGCTTGTTGCCGTGACGAACTCAAAGTTGACCAGACCGATCGAGAGAACGTTTGGCTGGCCAAGTCCGGATTCGGTGGCACCGAATACATACTGCCGGGGATGGTGAGCGAGGCTCAGAAGCGTGGTCTGCCCTATCACCGAGTGGCCGAGTTGACCTCCTGGAACGCGGCCCAGCGGTATGGGCTCCTCTCGAAAGGGACTATTGAGGTCGGATACGACGCCGATCTTGCCCTCGTTGATCCTGACGAAACATGGGTGGTACGGGGCGAAGAATCCGAGTCCGCACAGGGCTATACCCCATTCGAGGGACACGAACTGACCGGCAAGGTGAAGCATGTGTTCCTGAGAGGTGCGCAAATTCTTGATTCAGGCAGCGTGGTTGGAGACCCAACCGGCCGCTACCTCTCCCGGCCGACCGGCTCAGTTCAGGGCTGATAGCCGATCTGACGAGAAAGGCGCCCGGTTGCTTCTGTGATTAGTGCAGCGGCCTGTTCAGACTCTTGTTGGAAGCGCTCGACCGGACCGCAGAGGCTCATCGACGCTACCGGGTAGCCGTTGTGGTCGAGGATGGGCGCGGCGACCGAGCCGGCACCCGACTGTCGCTCGCCTCTAGAAGCAGCGAATCCCCGCTCGTGGATGGTTGCTAGTTCAGCGCGGAGTTCTTCAGCATCGGTAATCGTCAGGTCGGTGAGAGGCTCCAGCTCAGCCCGCTCGAGGTATTCGTCGATCTCATGTTGCGGGAGGAACGCTAGGAGGGATTTCGATGAGCTCCCTGCATGCAGTGGAAATGCCTTGCCGAGTGCAACCGTCATCTTCACCTCTCGGGTAGGCGTTGCCTGGTCGATATAGATGCGACTATGTCCAGAACGGATCGACAAGGTGGCCGTCTCTCCAGTTCGATCGGATAGCTCCCTCAGCACCGGTCGGGAGAGATCACGGACATCGACGTGGCGCAAGAATGCCAAACCGATGTCGAGGGCGGTGGGCCCCAACAGGTAGCGGCGAGTTGTCTGGTCGACATCGATGAAACCGGCCGTGCGAAGCGAGTTCAGAATTCGGTGCACAACAGCCTTTGAGATGCCCAATTCTTGGGCGATTTCCGTTACTCCAAGGGTTTGTCGGTCGGAGCGCGCGAATGCCGAAAGAACGGCGGCGGTTCTCTCGACGGCAGTAATCGTTTGTCCTGTCGATGTATCGCTCACGCCGGTGAGTATAGATACGTTGTTCCGCCGAGTGGAACAACGTATCCGCCCGCCGGGTTGGCGGTTCGAAACCTCCCCACGCTCCGCAAGAAGTTCTTGTGGTTACGGGGGAATTCCTGTTCTCTCATCACCAATGATCGGCGTCGTCGTCCCTCAAGCCAATCCTCATCCCGAAGATCGAGGATGTGAACATAGAGATGCCGTCCGATGATCTCGA
>CBDTUP010000269.1:0-4234 GCA_965363685.1 uncultured bacterium
AGGATCAGGATCGCTTCGCCCTCGAATCGAACAACCGGGCACTGGCGGCAATACGCGACGGCAAGTTCGTCGACGAGATCATCCCGGTGACGGTGGAAGCCGACGGCCGGGAAACGGTGTTCGACACCGATGAAGGGCCACGGGCGAGCACCCTGGAAGCGCTGGCCAAGCTCAAGCCGGCCTTCAGCCTGCACGGGCGGTCGTCGGCAGGAAACTCGTCACAGATGTCGGATGGGGCTGCCATCCAGCTGCTCATGAGTGCCGACAAGGCCAAGGAGCTGGGATTCCGGCCGATGGCCGAACTGGTCACCTATCAGGTGGCCGGCGTCCATCCCGAAGAGATGGGGATCGGCCCTTCGGTGGCCATTCCCAAGGCACTCGAAGCGGCGGACCTGAAGATCGACGACATCGACGTGATCGAACTCAATGAAGCGTTTGCCAGTCAAGCGCTGTACTGCCTGCGGACCCTCGGCATCGACTCGGCCAGGGTGAACGTCAACGGCGGTGCGATCGCGCTGGGACATCCGCTCGGTTGCACCGGAGCGAAGTTGACGGCCACACTGCTGCACGAGATGCAGCGGCGCGACCTCGAATATGGAATAGTGTCGATGTGCATCGGCGGTGGTATGGGGGCGGCGGCCATCTTCCGCAAGGCTGCCTAGAAAGGGGGTGGCTGATCGAAGTTGAAAGCACGAATGTGCTCTCGTTGAGGAGGAACTGAGTGGCAGGATTCTTGTTATGGCTAGTTCTACTCGTGTTGGCGTGGCCCCTCGCTCTCCTGGCATTGCTGCTGTACCCGATCGTCTGGTTGCTGGCCTTGCCGTTCCGTCTGGTGGGCATCTCTGTCAAAGCCTTGCTGGAGCTGGTCGAATCGATCATTCGATTGCCGGCCCGGATTCTGCGGGGCCCCCGGGCGTTCCGCCGATAGCCGGGCGCAAGCACGACCTACCGCACGAACGACGACATCACTGCCCGTCGCAATCACACCGGCCGGCACGTGACTTCGTCATCTGCGAGGAAGAGATCGAGATGGAAGACAAGACGACACACACAGAATCAATGGAAGTCAAAGGCGACGACCTGGTCGGCAGGATCAAGGAGATCGTGCACGAGGGCAACGTTCGCCGGATCATCATCAAGAACGACGAGGGCGAAAAGCTCATCGAGCTGCCTGTAACAGTCGGTGTCATCGGTACCTTGCTGGCACCTCCCCTGGCGGCAGTTGGAGCCGTGGCGGCCCTCGTTGCCAAGTGCACCATCGAGGTCGAACGAGAATCCGGCTAGCCGGATCGTCGCTACTGCCTAGAAGGCTTCGTCCGGGATCTCCATCGGGGCCTTTGTCGTGTTAGCCAATACCGTGCGGCTCGCCGACAGACGGGGAAGAACGGTTCGGTTGTACCAATCGTTCGCCGCCAGCTTGCCCTCATAGAACGCCCGATCGGTGCCGGAGGACGAGTCGAGTGCCGCGGCGGCTACTTCCGCTTGCCGGAGCAGCAGCCAGCCGACGATCAGTTCGGAGAGCGCCGACATGAAGGGCGTCGCGTTCAGCCCGATCAGATGGACCGACTCGCCGAGGAAGCCCACCATCGTCCCCAGCATGACCTCGACGTCCTCCAGCGCATGGGCGAGGCGGATCCGTGAATCCTCGAGTTGCCCGTTGCCTTTGGCGGTGACGCGAATGTCATCGAACAATCGGCCCAAGGTGATCGCCTGATCCTTGGCGATCTTGCGGAAGACCAGGTCGAGCGCCTGAATGCCGGTGGTCCCCTCCCAGATCGTGTCGATCTTGAGATCACGCAGGTATTGCTCGATGGGATAGTCGCGCATGTAGCCGGAGCCACCGAACACCTGCATCGACTGAGAAACCAGCTCGTAGGCCTTCTCGGGTCCGTATCCCTTGATCAGAGGGATGAACAGGTCGCGCCGCTTGACGAGGTCCTCGTTGTCGGGATCGAGGAGTATGTGATCCTCGAGCGAGGCTGCGTAGAGATTCATTGCCCGTAGACCTTCGGCGAAAGCCTTCTGGTCGAGGAGCATGCGCCGCACGTCGGGATGACGGATGATCGGCACCGATGGTGCCGCCGGATTGAGGGCTTCGGCCAGGTCGGCTCCCTGGATTCGCTCCTTGGCGTAGTCCAGTGCGTGCAAGTAGGCGGTCGAAAGGGTCTCGAATGCCTTGGCACCGAAGAACATGCGGGCGAAGTCCATGATGCGGAACATCTGGCGCATCCCTTCGTGCACTTCTCCGACCAGAACCCCACGCGCCGGGGTCTGTGCACCGAAGGTCATCTCACAGGTGGCGGATCCCCGCACACCCAGCTTGTCTTCGAGTTTGGTGGCCACGACACCGTTGCGTACGCCGAGCGTTCCATCCTCTTCGACCCAGAACTTGGGAACGAAGAACATGCTCAGACCCTTGGTGCCAGGCACCGCACCCTCGGGTCGTGCGAGCACCATGTGCACGATGTTCTCGGGCCAGTCGAACTCGCCGCTGGTGATGAACCGCTTGACTCCCGTGATATGCCAGGTGCCATCGCCTGCCGGGACTGCCTTGGTCCGACCGGCGCCGACATCACTTCCGGCGTCGGGTTCGGTGAGCACCATGGTGGCGCCCCAGCGCCCTTCCACCATCGGGACCAGGAATCGTGTTCGTTGCTCCTCCGTGACGACCGGATCGAGGAGGGCTGCCCAGGTTGGGGCACTCGTGAAGCACAGAGCGGCGGGATTGGCGCCGAGAAACAGCGAGCTGACCGCCCACATCAGGCTCGGTGGAACGCCCATCCCTCCCAGATGGTCGGGCAGCATCAGCCGGTGCCACTCACCGTCGAAGTAGGCGTCGATGCTTCGCTTCGTCCCGGCCGGAAGGTGCACTTCGCCGTCCTCGAGTCTCAGATCGGTGCGATCTCCCTCGCTGAAGCTCTCAGCGAATATGTCGACTGCCACACGATCGGCCTCCCGGAGAAGGGTTCGTACTGAACCCTCATCCATCTGGCCGAAGGGGCCGGCACCCATGTACTCCTGAACACGGAGTAGCTCGAATAGGTTGAATTCGATGTCCCGTATGTTGCTCCGATAATGACTCATGACCACCCCCAGGGCCGGCCTGAGCACGCCATGGCGAACAACCCACGCCGACGCGATTGGACTTCTGTACCTACTTCAAACATACCGCCGGTACCGGGTCGCGCCAGGGCCGAGTTGCCCTTCTTGAGAAAAGGCTGTGGTTGGCGAGCAGTACCGCGAAAATCGGCACGGAAGCAAGGACCGGGTACAGGGGTTTCTCAGTGTCTGAGGGGTTTTGGTCGCCTCCGAGGCGAACCTTCCTGTCGGGCCGTTATCAACACGCTGATAGAAGCCTGGAGAAAATTGCCCACGCCGTTCGGCAACGGTCGCCGGCGGTTGGGAAATGCGCCGTCGCCGTGGATGGAATCAAACAGAACTAGCCGAACGGCCGACCGCGATCGGAATGCCCATCGGTAGGACCGCGGTCGCACGGATGGAACCGAAGCAAGGGCGCGCGCCGACTCGCGGCCGCAATGTGTCTGTAGAGGAACTGCTGGCCTTCGCTATGACGCTGGACGTAAACCCGACACAGAGATGGTGCAAAGGTACCGGTAGGGCCGGTCGGATAGCCGGCGCCTCCCCTCTCCTACGGCACGACCAGTTCTGCCAGCACCGGGTAATGGTCCGAAACGTCGTCCGCGATCACCCGGGCGGAGGCCACCTCCAGGTCGGCGGTGTGGAGCACCCAGTCGATGCGCCAGCGGGCCACTCCGTTGTTGCCCCAAAACCCTGAGGTGTATGCCTCGACCGGATCGACCCCGGCCAGGGCATCTTCGAATCCCTCTCCGAACAGGTAGCTCATCTGTTCCCAGCCCGGCTGGGCGTTGAGGTCGCCGGTCAGCACGGTGAGGGGCCGGTCTGCCCATCCTTCCAGCACTACCCCCAACTGCCGACGATGGAGGGGGGCGAGGTCCCGCTCCCGTTCCTCGTCGGGAATGGAGGAGTCGTCTACGTGCTGCAGGTGGGTGTTGATCAGCAGGAACGTACGGCCGTCGCCCAAATCGTCGGTGGCCGCCTGATAGGAACGCTGGAAAGGAACGAGGCCCCGGGGAAGGGGCCCGGTTTGCCCTCGTCAAGCAGGGATTGGTAGTAGTGCATGAGTTTGAGGCGGATGCTCTCTTTCTCTGCCATTTCAGCTTGCTGTTCCTGGGTCGAACAGTGGGTCCCCAAC
>CBDTUP010000270.1:0-4225 GCA_965363685.1 uncultured bacterium
GGGGCCGCCCTTCGGGGCGGCCCCTCTCAATTCGTCCTCTCTCCCCGTTCTGGCGTGAGAATCCCGCCAGTTCTGCGCGCTTCCTGACGCCAGAACGGGGAAGGGCTGCCCGATATCCCCTGACGCCGGATACGATGTAGCTATGACCAATAACCTCAAGACCGTTGCACTGCTGGCATTCATGTCCGCCCTTGTGTGGTGGCTCGGCATCGCCCTGTTCGGTGGAAGCGGCGGGTTCTACATCGGACTGATCTTCGCCGTCGGGATCAACTTCTTCGCCTACTTCTTCTCGGCCAAGATGGCGCTGGCCGCCACCAAGGCGAAGCCTGTCGAAGAGCATGAACTGCCCCAGGTTTACTCGATCGTGCGTAACTTGACCATGCAGACCGGGATGCCGATGCCCGGCATCTACCTCATCGATCAACCGCAGCCGAACGCCTTCGCCACCGGGCGCAACCCCAAGCACGCTGCGGTAGCGGTGACGACCGGCATCATGCAGCTGCTCAGCCCACAGGAGCTCGAAGGGGTCCTGGCTCACGAGCTGGCGCATGTGCGCAACCGTGACATCCTTATCTCTTCGATCGCAGCCATGCTCGCAGCCGCGCTGTCGATCTTCGCTCGGATGGCGTTCTGGTTCGGTGGCGGCCGCAACAGCAGGGACAACCCGCTGTCGGGCATCATCAGCCTGCTGGCCCTCATTCTCGCCCCGATCGCGGCGATGCTGATCCGCCTGGCCATCTCACGCTCCCGTGAGTTCCAGGCCGACCGCAGCGGTGCCGCCATCACCGGGCAGCCGGCCAACCTGGCTTCTGCACTCCAGAAGATCTCTGGCGCCACGGCTCGTGTTCCCATGAACGTGAATCCGGCGGTGAGCCAGCTCTTCATCGACGACCCGCTCAAGGCAGTGAAGGGAAAGCAGACCTTCGGCAAGCTGTTCTCGACCCATCCGCCGGTTGAGGAACGCGTGGACCGGCTCTGGAAACAGGCTTCGGGCATCAGTTGACCCTCACCACTGCTCAGTCGGTATACGTCCTCGCCGGTCTGGCCGTCGCCGCAGGACTTTGGGCCGCTCACATCAGCGTGAGCTCCGCCACCCGCGGCGCCGAGTGGGCAGCCGGCAAGTTGCCGGGTGAGATCCGCTGGGGACTGATTGCACTGGCTGCCGGTGTCGTCGCAGCCATTGTGGTCGAACCACTGTGGCTGGGGTTGGGCGTTGTCTACCTCGCCGGAGTCGTCGTTTGGACGGCCCGTGCCGTCCTACGCGGATTGCAGCGACTGGCCGAGGCAGGAGCGTACGAGCCGTTGCCGGTTGATCGACAGGCCGTTGTGGTCGGTCGTGCCGGGCTTTGGTTGCTGACCGTGAGTGCGCTTGGGGTCGCCGTCACGGTGATCGACTACGAGAGCCGGGGCGGAGTGGCCTTCTGGGATCTCCTGCTGGTGGCCGCAGTGGTGGTTGTTGGAGTGATGTATCGGAGGAAGGCAGCGAGGCTCGCTGATGTAAACGATTCCTCCCCCTCTGTCTCGAAGACTCGACATCTCCCCCACGATGCCGTGGGGGAGAAACGCTCGATGGGTGACGACGGGTAGGGGTTGCGTTCTCCCACCAACGGGAGTTGGGGGGAGTGAGCGCCGATCGAAATATCGGCGCTCGAGGACGAGGTCTCAACCTACCCCGACTCTGTACGCGGGTCCCAGGTGCCTTCCTCGTAGCCTTCCATGAACCAGGCTGCTGCCATCCAACCTTCTACATCCTCAGCGAGGATGCGGGCGTTCGGGTCGCCTTCGGTCGCGATGACGATCAACCGGCCCTCCGAATCCTGGACCAACGCCCACTGACGGTCGGGTGACAACCTCGCCCACTCGAATCGGTAATCGGCCGGACCCTCGGCTTCGAGTGCGATCCGCTCATTCCCTTCGGCATCCTCGAGGATGATCTGGGCAGCGTCCCTATCTCCCTCGATGAAGAGGTTGAGGCCGTCTTCGTACACCGCGAAGTCCCGGCCGGCCGGACCGCCCTCATCCATTTGAAATGCGACTCGATCCACGGTCTCGCCGGTGGTCGGATCAACCAACCGGAAATCCTCGCCCCTGGGTCCGAACTCCTCGATGACCAGGAGGCCGTCGGGCGTCCAACCCGGTGTGAACTCTCCGAAGCCGATGTTGCCGTCACACAGGACCTCGGTCGGTTCACCGCCGCTTGCCTCAACAACGCTCACGCAGAGGTCGCCATCCTCCCAACCGGCGAAGGCGACCTGACCTCGAATCTGAGAATCGGGGTTGTCAGAAAGGAGGGGGAAGTCGGGGAGGGGGATGATGGCAAACGTCAGCACCAGACTTACCACGACGCCGACCACCACTACCGACGCAATGATCGATGTGAGAACCTTGCGTGTATCGGTCATGAGCCGACCTCCTCCGGTTGTGCGCCGGCCTCGGCGATGTCCTCTTTGATTTCACCCATCAAACGGGCGAGGGCCACGGCTCCGGCGATCAGCGCCGCACCAGAGATCAGGAGTGCGACCGGGGCACCAAGGGAATCGCCGAAGAAGTGGAACACCACCTGCGGGACGAAGATGAACACACCGGCCGAACCAATGGCCAGCAATATGATCTGCCGGAGTGTCACGCTTGCGACGATCAGCAGTCCTGCTACCAGAACACCGAGAAGCAGCGGCCAACCTCGTTCGTCCACAGCCAGCAACTGCACGCCGATCAGTGAGGCGACGCCTCCCAAGGCGTAGCCGGTGAGGACCGGCCGGATCAGCGTTCCCCAGGTGAGGAAGAGCCACACGGTCCCGAGTGCCCACAGGCCAAGGCCGTAGGCCTCCTCCGGCCACTCCGCCACCAGGAACAATCCGATCAACGCCATCCACAGGCCGGCAGCAAACGCCACCTGCTGAAGGCTCTGGGTGCGGAATCTCCAAAGGAGAAACGCAATGGCGGCGGCCGCAGCTGAGCCCACGAGCAGCGCCGTTTCATCTGATGTGTCGAGACCGTCAACCGAGAGAATGCCGAAGCTGAAGCCTGCCCCCACTACGGCAAAGAACCACAGGAACCCCGCCAATCGGCGGATTGCCTCCAGCGGTGAGTTGCGGAGCACCCAACCGGCGACCAGGAGTCCGATGGTCACCGTACCGAGAAGCGCCAGCCGGCCCCACAGTTCCAGGTCGGCCCAGAACTCCTGGGCCAGGATTAGAACCGCGATCACGGCAAGCGCTGCTCCGAGGTATCCGAGCGCCTCGACGATCAATGGAACACGGCGTTCCTCTTGCTTTGCGGCTGCGGCCTCGTAGGCAAGAATCCGCTTGGATTGGTCTTCGGTGATGAGTCCGGCGGTGGCCCAACGAGACAGTTTCTCTTGCAGCATGTATGCCTCCTCTTTGACTTCATCATCTCTCAATAGGGGTGTGACGCCATCAGGGTCACACCCCTATTGTCTCTCAGGGAGCCCCGAGAGAGCATGATTCCTGCGCACGCCTCCGGTTGGCTCGACCCACCTCGGGTCCGCTATCCTGTTCGCCGGAGCCCGGCGTGTGCCGGGCTTTGATGCCGGGATACCCAAGCGGCCAAAGGGAGCAGACTGTAAATCTGCCGTCAACGACTTCGGAGGTTCAAATCCTTCTCCCGGCACAGGGCGCGATTGCGCGCCTATACAATCTATTTGGTCGGTGTTTCAGGCTTGTACGTGCCTGGGCTTCCGGCCCCGTTGACAACATAGGTTCTTGGTCCACGAGTCAAGCTGAGAAGTGCGTACGCACTTCTCAAACGTGCTTGGCCCGAAGGGCCAAGCAGGCCCCCTTAGCTCAGCTGGCAGAGCGCCTCCATGGTAAGGAGGAGGTCTCCGGTTCGAATCCGGAAGGGGGCTCGGGGAAACGGCGAGTTTTTGCTTGCCTATGTCCCAGGTGCGAGGTAACAAGTACCGAGCATCAAAGGAAGAGGGCTTGGCCAAGGGTGGCGAAGCGCAACCTGATGCGAAGTATCAGGCGGCGGTCTCGCCTAACCTGAAGCGAAGCGAGTGCGGTTGGCGTCGCCAACCGCCAACGGCTTGCAGAGCAAGCCGCGGAGGCGGCGTAGCTCAGTTGGTAAGAGCGCTCGACTCATAATCGAGAGGTCGGCAGTTCAAGTCTGCCCGCCGCTACAGAGGAAGAACACAGACAAGGAGAGAGGCCCATGGCGAAGGCGAAGTTTGAGCGGACGAAGCCGCATGTGAATGTGGGGACGATGG
>CBDTUP010000271.1:0-4215 GCA_965363685.1 uncultured bacterium
CGGCAGTTGAGACCTTGGGGACCATCAACCCGCTCACTTGCGGACCGACCACGGCCAGCAGGTCCAGTTCGAAGAGGTCTCCTGGATGGTTCACACGCACCCAGATGTCCGGATGGGGCGGCTCGAGCGTCTCCAGCCATGAGGCGGTGGTGTTTCGTGCATGAGACTTCGCCGACGGAGCGACCGCGTCCTCGAGGTCGATGATCAGTGCATCTGCCCCCCTGGCGGGTGCCTTGGCAAGCATGTCGGGTCGATCCCCGGGGACGAATAGGAAGCTTCGCGCCGCCGCCATTCCGGGTTCCTCTCCTCTGGTCACGCCGATGTGCCTTCTTTGTAGCACTTCAGGCTCGGGCCGGTCGGGTTGCGCCGGTACAATCCGCTCGAATCGGGGAGAGGAGCGTCGGGTGACCTCCGGTCTGTTGAACGGGATGCGAGTCGTCGAAGGTGCCGCCTTCGTCGCCGGACCGCTGGGCGGCATGACCCTCGCGCAGCTGGGTGCCGACGTAATCCGCTTTGACCCGATTGGCGGTGGCCTCGACTACCGACGCTGGCCGGTCACCAGGAACGGCGAGAGTCTCTACTGGGCAGGGCTCAACAAAGGCAAGAGGTCGATCGCCCTCAACCTCCGCTCGGAGGAAGGTCGGGAAATCGCCATCTCGCTCATCGCCGCCCCTGGTCCCGATGCGGGGATCTTTCTCACCAACTACCCGGCCGGAGGGTGGATCGATTACGACGTTCTGGCCGAGCGGCGCCCGGATCTGATTATGTGTCACATCCTTGGGAACGCAGATGGAAGCACAGCCGTGGACTACACAGTGAACGCCGCGGTTGGCTACCCCTCCATTACGGGGCCGGAGGATTCAAATGGGGTCGTGAATTCGGTGCTGCCGGCCTGGGATCTGATTACGGGCATGACTGCCGCGACCGGAATCCTGGCTGCGGACCGATACCGGCAGCGAACCGGTGAGGGACGCCTCGTGAAGCTTCCGCTCTTCGACGTCGCCCTGGCCACGCTGGGTCATTTGGGCCACATCGGGGAGGTTCAGGTCAACGATGAGGATCGAGCCAGGCACGGTAACTACCTGTTCGGAGCGTTCGGGCGCGACTTCGCGACGGGCGATGGCAAACGAATCATGGTGGTTGCCATAACCACCAGGCAGTTCCGCGGCCTGATCGAAGCTGCAGGGCTTGAAGGTGCGGTGGCCGGGTTGGAGGAAGACCTGGGCTTTGCTCTCCAGAGCGACGGCGATTTGTTCAATGCCCGCGAGGGGATCGCCGGGATACTGGAAAGCTGGATCTCTAGTCAGCCTCTTGGCGCCATCGCTGCATTATTCGACGGCAACCGGGTGCTGTGGGGTCCCTACCAAACGATGCGAGAATTACTCGAGAACGACGCACGTGCCACCGCGGGCAACCCGATGCTGGAGGAAGTTGATCAGCCGGGAATCGGGCCATATCTGATGCCAGGATCGCCGCTCGATGTCGGCAGTGACCGGATACCGCCGCGGCCGGCGCCGGTTCTGGGACAGCACACGGATGAGGTGTTGAGTCAGGTGCTTGGCTTGAGCGGAGTCGAGATCGGACGTCTTCACGACGGAAAGGTGGTGGCGAGTGCCGTCTCGATTTGATGAGTGGATCGGCCGGACCGAGACAGTTGAAGACCTCGTCACCGCCTGGCCCATCGACGCACTCCGGGCAACCTTTGACCTCCCTGATCCGCCCGCCCGGGTCGGCGATGCCGTTCCTCCGATGTGGCATTGGCTGTTCTTCCTTTCGACGACCAATCGATCGCAACTTGGCCCCGATGGGCACGCGCGGCGAGGCGGGTTCCTACCCCCGGTTGATCTGCCGCGTCGGATGTTTGCCGGCGGTCGCACCGAGTTTCTCGCCCCCCTGCAGATTGGCCAGGTTGCACGTCGAACAGGCACGGTGGTTGAAATCGAGGAGAAAGAGGGCAGAAGCGGTCCTCTTGTGTTCGTGACTGCACGTTTCGAGGTGTCGACCGAGGACGGTTTGGCCATTGTGGAGGAGCAGGATCTGGTTTACCGGGAAGCAGCCACCGGCAGTCAGCACCCGGCACCGGGCAGCGATCCAATACCTGACGCGGTATGGAAACAGACCATCACTCCCGACCCGGCAATGCTCTTTCGATTCTCTGCGCTGACCTTCAATGGCCATCGCATTCACTATGACTATCCCTACGTGACGGGAACGGAGGGATATCCGGGTTTGATCGCGCAAGGCCCGATGATTGCGCTGTGGTTGCTGGATCTGTGCCGGGCACACGAGGACCGGCCGATCTCTTGGTTTACGTTCAGAGGTCGTTCTCCGCTTTTCTGCGACGAACCGGTCGATCTCTTTGGCGGATTGAGCGGGGACACGAAGGCCGAGCTGTCCGCCTGGTCTCAAGACCGACGGCTGGCGATGACCGCCGGAGTGGTTTTCAAGTAGATTCTCGTTCGACCGGTGCGGTTAGGTGCGAGGCCGATTGCGGTTCTCAATTGCCACTTGCCAATTACCGTTCCCTAGAGTCGCTTCGTGCGTACGCTCGAGTTGATCCTTGCCGCCTTGACGATCTCAGCCGCGGTCATATCGGCCGGGTGGAAGCCGTTCCGGATAGCGGCGGGAATGGCGCTCTTGCCCGTGGGCGTCCTTCACCTGATCATCGAAACCTGGCGATGGCAGATGGTGCCGCTGTACCTGGTCGGATCGATCCTGTTCGGGGTAGCTGCCTGGGAGATGCTGAGTCCTGCCGTCGAGCGATCCGGCGGTTCTGTGCTCATTCGTTCTCTCGGAGCGATCGGGATGGCTGCCATCGTGACGATTCCGGCCGCAGTGCCGGTATGGGAGCTGCCGGAGCCGACAGGTCCGTACGGAATCGGCACAGTCGACACCATCATCGGCGACGTCAATCGGGAGGACCCGTACGATCTGAACGGCGGTCCCAGGCGCCTGGTCCTCCAGGTTTGGTATCCCGCCGAGGTCACCGGACGGTCCGATGCCGAGCCGTGGTTGTCGGGTCTCGACGTCGTGGGCCCGTCCATTGCCACTGCCTTCGGGTTCCCTTCGTTTGCGTTGAGTCACGCCGACCTGATCGACTCGCACAGCTATCAGCAGGCTGGAGTCGCAGGAGCTTCCGAGTTCCCGGTCATCGTGTATTCGCACGGATGGACGGGCCTCAGGACGAACGGCCTGGACCAGATCGAGGAACTGGTTTCCAACGGCTTCATCGTGGTGGCCGCCGACCACACATACGGCTCTGCAGCCACCGCGTTTCCGGACGGGGAACTGATCGTCTATGAACCCTCAGCTCTACCCGAGTTCGGGACGGTGCCCGACGACGAGTACGACGAGGCAGCGCTGCTGCTGGTCGCCACCTATGCGGATGACCTGACATTCATCCTCGATGAACTCGAGCGACTGAATCGAGACCCGGGGTGGCTGCTTGCGGGTCGGCTCGATCTGAATCGAATCGGCATGTACGGCCATTCCACAGGTGGGGGAGCGGTCGTTGCTGCCTGTGCTGTCGATGACCGGTGCGACGCAGCCGTGGGTCTGGATCCGTGGGTCGAGCCGGTCGACTCCGCCGTTTTAGAGGCGGGAATCCAAGTTCCGTTCCTGGCGATTCGGAGTGAGGAGTGGCTCGAGTACGACAACGATCCGGTGTTGCAGGAACTGGCTAGACGATCGCCGCAGACAGATCTGTTGGCGTTGATAGGTGGGGGCCACCAGGACTTCACAGTGCTTCCTCGATTCAGCGCTCTGTCGGCGCTGCTCGATGTGAAGGGGACCATTGATTCGGATCGTGCATCGGAGATCATCAACACATATCTTGTTCGGTTTTTCGATGCCGAATTGAACGAGGGGCCGGACTTGTCGTCCGACCCCCTGTTCGAGGAGATATGTGTGGGCCCTTGTTGAGCCCACATCATCTGGTTCAGTGGTTGGGAATCAGCGGGCAGAGGAAGGCCGCACCGGTGTTTGGGGCTCCAACGATTACATCGCCTGCCACGGCTGCGGCGTGGATGTCTGCATAGGAGTTCAGTTCGTAGGGGGTTACCCCTTCCGCCCAGTCAACCGGCGTGGGCAACCAGCGGCCGCCGTTGTAGTCCGAGTTGCCCGGAGCTGCCTCTGCAACTGGGTTCTGGCCGGGCACCATGAACAGCTTGTCGTAGCTGGACTCGTTGCCGTTGTACTTGAGGCCATTCTGGAGAA
>CBDTUP010000272.1:0-4215 GCA_965363685.1 uncultured bacterium
TCGAGAAGGAGCGGTTCCGAACTCGTAGCCGTATTCGGTGTAGTCGCGCTCGAACCAGCTGGATCCTATCCCGAAAATCAATCTGCCCCCCGAAATGTGGTCCACGGTCCGCGCCATGTCGGCGAGCAACTGTGGATTCCGGTACGAGTTGCAGGTGACAAGCGGTCCGATCTCGATCCGTTCTGTTTGTTCGGCCCACGCCCCCAACATGGTCCACGCCTCGAAGTGTGCTCCGTCGGGTTCTCCGTACAACGGGTAGAAGTGATCCCAGTTGTAGGCGATGTCGACTCCCATCTCCTCGGCTCTCATTACTGCCGACCTGATGGCTTCATAGGTGCCTTGTTGGGGATGGATCTGGACTGCGATGCGTACACGTGACAAAGGTGACCTCCTTGGAACAACTTCGTGATCCTAAGCAGAACCGCAGCTCTATGACTTCTCGCGAATACGCTGTAGTCGACACCACCAACTTGCGGAGACAAGCCGATGGAGCAACTGACCGCTGAAGAAGCCCGGGTACTCGGCTGCCTGATCGAGAAGGAACGGACAACGCCCGAGTACTACCCCCTCTCGATCAACGCGCTGATGGCGGCGTGCAATCAGAAGACCAACCGCCAGCCAGTAGTCGACTACGACGAACTCATCGCTCAACGCACGCTGCACTCGCTCGACACCAAGGGGTTCATCGGTCTCGCCCGCTCCAGCGGAGGTCGGACGACCAAGTACCTTCATCGAGCCGCTGATGTGTACGAGGTCGATGATGATCAACTCGCCATCATCGCCGTGCTGCTGTTGCGAGGACCGCAGACGCCCGGCGAGCTCCGATCTCGAACGGAGCGATACTTCCCGGTGGTACAGGAACTGGACACCATCGAATCGTTGCTCGACGATCTCATGACCCGGGCGGAACCTCTGGTCAAACGGCTCGCTCGCCAACCGGGCCAGAAGGAGCATCGGTACCGCGCCCTTGTGACCGCCGTCACCGACGAAGAAGTCGCGGTGCTGAGCTCTCCTGAACCTGGTTCATTGGCCGCGCGGGTCGACAAGCTCGAGAGTCAACTCAGCGTGTTGGCCACCTCTTTGGGCATCGATCTCGAGGAGCTCAGTACCGAAGAGTCCAAGCATGACTGAGCATGCTCCGATCCCGGCCGGAATCATCATCTGGACGGAACCCAATCGGTTCGAAGTACTCGTCGACTTCTACGCGCGGACGCTGGGCATGGCCCCAACCAGCAGGCGGGTCGGGCATGTCGCCTTCTCACAGGAGGGCTTTCGGCTGATTCTCGGAGTCCATGACGAGGTCGCCGGGCGGAACGCAGACCCTCTCCGGATCATGGTCAATCTCGCCGTTGCGAACATCCATGAAGCAGTGGCTCGACTGGAAGGGGTTCCGCTCATCCGACCACCGGAACGGGAAGACTGGGGTGGATGGATAGCCACACTCAGCGACCCGGATGGAAACACCGTCCAGCTACTTCAACTTCCTGAATAGCCAACCCGGGCCTACACTCCACCACTCCCCATCCCGAGCATTCCATGCGTTACTTCTTGTCCGTCATTGCCATCCTTCTGCTGGTCACCGCCTGCGGCGAGTCCAAGAACCTGGCCGTCGCCCCCACAGCCGACGTCTTCGATCTGGCAGCAGTCGACTCATTCTCCAGCACAACTGCCTTCTCCTATTCCTTCCAGAACCCACAGACCGCGGGAGATGTCGGCACGATCTACAACGCCGCCCATATCGCCGAGCCGCGACGGACCCGCGTCAACATCGAACTGACAACCCTGGATGAGCAAAGCACCGGAGAGATCTACTTTCTCGAGGACGGCGCGATCCTGTCGCGGACCGGGTTGGGTCCCTTCGTTCCACTTGGCTCAAACAGCGATTCTGCCGACCCCCTTGTTTGGTTCGAGGCGACCCGGACGGCGGTGGAGACTCACGCTGATGACTTCAAGTTCATAGCTGAGGAAATCGTGGCCGGCGTGCCGGTCCTTCGATTCGATGGGCCGGCCGTATTCCCGGCTCCGCTCATCGCAGAAGATCTGGCAGTGGGGCTCGGTATCACGGCCGATTTCGAAGGTACGAGCCGGGTGTGGGTCGACGAGTCGTCGGGACTGGTAATGGCGTTCGAAGTCGAGGCTTCGGCCGACGACGGCGTTTCCTTCCTCACCGTGACGGCTGCTCTTCGAATCAACGAACTCAACCCGACACTCGTGATCGATCGCCCCAACGAGGGACTGATCATTCCCGGCGACGTCCTCGCCGACGATCGAGCCAAGAACGCTCTCAACGACGTCCTCCTCGCCGCCCAGCTGTACTACACGGGCGAGGAATCCTTCTCCGGCCTTTCCACCGGCGCCTTCGAACTGCGAGAACCCAGTGTCTCCTATACGGAGGGTCCAATCGTCAACTCTCCAGGTGTGGTCGGATTCATAGCCGAGGATCAACGGGTGATGATCGTGACATTCAGCGAGACCGGCACCTGGTTCTGCGTGGCAGAAGATCGATCGGCGCAACCGGCGATGATCACATTCGGTGGAGGCAACTCGAACGATGCGGCCGATTCATTCGAGGACTGTTCGAATCCTGTCTGGCCCCCTTCGATCGGCTGACCTTCAGGTCACTCCGAGCCGGGAGAAGGCAACCGCCGCGGCATGACCGACGTTCAGTGAATCCGAGCCCGGCACCATGGGAATGCGTACCCGGTGGTCCACCGCCTCGAGCACGGCGGTCGTGAGTCCACTTCCCTCGGAGCCCAGGAATACAGCCACCGGAGCGTCCGGGGAGAGTTCGAGCTGATCGAGCGGAATGGCGGCCGGGTCCGGGGTCAAGGCGACCGAGACGTAGCCGGCCCGCTTGACCCCCTCGACGGAATCCATAGCTTTCTCGAGGGCGGCGAAGGGGAGCATGAATGTCGCACCCATCGAAACGCGCACCGCACGCCGGTAGTAGGGATCAGCCGATTGACCGTCGAGAAGAATGGCGTCGATCCCAAGCGCCCAAGCGCTCCGGAAGATCGCTCCTACATTCTCTGCGTCGGATACCCCTTCCAAGACGGCGACAACCCTTGCACTCTGCAGGAGCTCATCAACCGTGCGTGAGGGACGACGGAGAGCAGACGCGACTACCCCGCGGTGGAAATCGTATCCGACGGTCTCGTTCATGTGGTCTTGCGAGATGAGGTAGACCGGAACTTCGTGGCTCACGTCGGCAGCCGCCAGACGGGCGAGTTTGCGAGGGGTCGTCAAGACGGAGCGAACCCGAACGTCCGATTGGAGCACCCGCTCGACGAGCACCATGCCTTCGCAGATGAAAGTGCCGTGACGAGCCTGAAGTGTTCCGGCACCGTCCCTCAATTCCAGGAAGTCCGCCAGCCGCGGGTCGGCTGGATCCTCAACCTCGATCAAATCCACGGGCTCAACCACCGAACTCGATCAAGATCTCGTCGATGGCTTTCCTCTTCAATCGTGGCACTACCGATCCTTCCCGCGGGAAGCCAATCGGAAACAAGACAAAGGGCCGTTCGTTGCCGGGCCGATCCAGCAACCTCGAGAGGAAGGCCATGGGGCTGGGCGTATGAGTCAGGGTCGCCAATCCCATGTTGTGAAGCGCGGCGATGAATATCCCGGCCGCAATACCAACGGACTCCTTTGCGTAGTAGTGCTTGCGGCGTGAGCCATCGGACTCGACTCCATAACGTTGCTCAAAGAGCACCACGAGCCAGGGGGCCGACTCCAGATACGGTTTCTGCCACGATGTTCCGAGTGGGGCGATCTCCTCTTTCCAGTCGTCCGGCATCCGCCCTTGCAAGTAGTTAGTACGTTCTTCTTCCTCGGCCGCGAGACGAATCTGCTTCTTGATGGCGGGGTCGCCGATCAGAACGAAGGTCCAGGGCTGCCGGTGCGCTCCCGACGGCGCGGTTCCCGCGGTCCTAATCGCCGCCTCCACCAACTCCCTCGGGACCGGATCATCGGCGAAGGTCCGGATCGACCGCCGCCGCGACATCAGCTCGAGGTATTCCTCAGCTCTCGAGCGCATCTCCGGGACGGTGAATCGACGCCCCTCGTAGGGGACGAAGTCTCCTCCGTCTGTATACGGATATTCGGTCATCCCGACAGGATGGCATACGGCCGGCCCAGTCGCGCTCACGCCCCGTCGAATACCGACCTGACGGCGTCGATGGTGTCCGCCTCTTCTGCATTCTTGTCCTCTCGATA
>CBDTUP010000273.1:0-4203 GCA_965363685.1 uncultured bacterium
CTCATCCGCGCCGAGGTCCTGGAGGTAGCCGGGGAAGTGCAGAAACAGACTCCAGGCAAGCTCCATGAAGGTGTTCGCCGCGAACACAGAGACAAAGGCACGGGTGAAGAGCGGCTCCGGCATCGCCGTTCAGTGTATGCCCGGTTCCACGCCCCAGAATCCTCGGGAGAGGGCTCAGTCGTTGAAGGTTTCGAGAACCCGGCCCATGTGTGTTCGATAGCGGCTGAGTGCATCCCGCCCCGCCGCCGTCAGGCGGTAGACGGTTCGGGGTACTTTCTCTACGAAGGCCTTCTCGATCGTGATGTACCCGGCCGTCTCCAGCTTGGCCGTGTGTGACGAGAGATTGCCCCGGGTCAAACCGGTCTGGTTCAGGAGGAAGAGGAAGTCTGCCTGGTCTACCGCGTTCAGGACCGCGACGATGGCCAGGCGTCCCGGTTCGTGGATCAGGCGGTTCAGATCGGAGAATGACTCGTAGTCACTCATGGGTCGGGTTCTTCCTCAGGAAGGCTGCGAGGGAGGCTGCACCCATGGTCGCCAGGATTGCCGCCATGACCAGCAGGAAGATCGGCATTGCCGAGTAGTCGTCGCCATCATTGGTCCACCACACGACAACCCCGGTAACGACAGAAGCGGCTGCGAGCAGGGCGTGCCGAGCCATTCCGGACTTCTCAGCCAGATACCGAAATCCGGCTGCGAAGGCGATGCCGGAGAAGAGGGGCGCGGACCGGCGCAGTTCGTTCGCAAGAGATGCTTCTCCAAAGACGAGGATCACGACAACCACGATCGCAATGGCGAGAGCGAAGAAGCCGAGCATCCCCTTGGCGTTGGTCTGTTCTCGAGCGGGGTTGTCTCCCGAATAGCCGATGCGCGGATAGGTGATTTTCTCCTTCAAGGCGGTGATTGCTTTCCAGCCGAAGAAGATGAATGGAAGGGTGAGGAGGCCGCCCAATCCCGGTTGCAGCGCCCAGCCGCCGGCCAGGGTGGCCATTAGTACCGCCGCGAACAGTTCCAAGAGCCCGTCTTTGTAGTCGGCCCTGCGTGCATTTCGTTCCACGGCGTCGGGATCGACGGGTAGTTCCATTCCGTCTCCTCTGCAGATTAGTTATGAATACAGATTAGTTTGCACTGCAAACTCAGTATATGAGGACGAGGAACTCCCGTCAATGGGATTCCAGCGTTTATGGGCAGTGTCGCGCTCACCGTGGTGCCCGATTGCGGTCAAGAAGCTGGGGTCAGCCTCGGTTGCGGAGGTCGGTTCCGTCGCGCAGGCGCTTCTCGTAGGTTGCCATTGTTCTGGTGACGTGCATCCCCGCCTTTTCGTATAGACGGGTGGCGCCGGTGAGACTGTCGGCGTCGACGCCCAGAGTCACCGTCCGTATGTCGTTTTCCCAGAACACCCGGAACGAGTGGAGGAGGATGGCGAGCCCCAACCCACGGTGCCGCCAGGGCTTGCGCACACCCAGCGCTCCCACGAGGCCCCTATGGGGGTCGTTCTCGGCTCGGGGATAGCAGAACGAGATGGCCGCCACCTCGTCGCCGTCCCAGAGCACGTGGTAGAGCCGCGGGTCGAAGTTGGGGTTGGTGTCGATGTGGTGTTCGGCCCGCTCAAAAGACTCATCGGGATCTGCGTCCGCAAAGCCCCAATGATCCTTGAAAGAGTCGTGCAACGCATCGTTGGCTTCCCGGTGATGCAGTTCCCTGACGAACGGTCGGATCTCCATTCCGTCGGGCCAGATCTGTTCAGCCGGCGCTTCGGTCAGCTCTATCTCCATGTCGTGGAAATAGCGTGTGCGCACAAATCCCCGGTCCTCGAACAACGAAACGGCGCGGACGTTATCGGTATAGACCCAAACCTGGGCATCCACCGCCGCCCCTTTGGGAGCCCGATCTACCAGTTGGCGCGCTCGCTCCTCGCCCCAGGCCAGGAGCGTCGAGCCGATGCCGAGTCCCCGGAACTCTGGGAGGACCCGTCCCCAAACGATTGCTCGAACATGGGGCGGCGTCGTGAAGGATTCCTGATATGCGGCGAGGCGACCGTTCTCGTCGAGCACGACAACCGAGTCTGTCGACAGGTCGAAGCCGGGTTCCGTCCACTCGCTTCTCGTCTCGGCAACGTCGTGATAGCCGAGCGAGCCGGGGGCGAGGAACTCCCGGTCGGAGATGTTGAAGAGATCGACAGCAGCGTCCACATCGTCGAGCGTGGCGGGACGCGATGAGAATCCGGCAGGCAGTTGGAGCGGCGACATGGGGAGAAGCGTAACGATCGGAGTCTGAGCCCGAGTCGGTTTCTCTATTCGCCGGTCACCAACCGGCGTGGTAGCCGATCGCGAACAGGACGGCCACCACCAGGCCGACAACCATTTGAGTCCAGCCGATCGTTCTTGCCGGAACTGGTGGTAGAGACATAGAGATCGAATCCCACGCCGCCACCAGGACGGCAGCAGCCACCGACAGACAAGGTGCCCAACTCGCCGCGACCGCGGCGCCGACGGCGAACACAGCTCCAACGCCGGTCACGGTCGTTGGGGCGGTATTGAAGTCTTGATCCTTCGCTCGCCGGATCTGAATCCGCACCAGGAGGATCGAAGGTACGATTCGTGCGGCGAGAACGACCCAAGCGCCCACCGCCCAGCGCCAGTCCAGACCGCCGGCCAACATCATCATGGGTGCAGTAGCCCCGAGGGCGATCGGACCAAGCAGTTCGGGGAGGAGTTCCCGGCCACGATTGTCGAGGTCGTATCTCAGTTGAATCAATACGAGGGGCGCGGCGATCAACAGCGGCCACCAGAATGGTGCTGCAGCGGTAACGGTTGCCAGGAAGAGACCTGCCACCGCGATCAGTCCGAGCGCGGCGATGGAGCCAACGGCGATTCCCGTCCGCTCTAGGCGTCGGTGATGACGCCAATCGGCGAAGGCCATCCTCAGCGGCCGCCTGGTCAGGAAGGTGGCGATGGCGGCAACCGCCAAGCCGAGCGCAGGCCATCCTGGGGCGACCAGGATTCCCAGGAGCACCGGTTCCAGTGTGAATCCCCAACCGCCGTGCTCGGTGGGCACAACTACGGATCGGACCGACGACTTGGTGATCTGGTGGCCTTTCATACTTAGGACGTTAAGAGTGTGACTCGGGACCCTAGAGGATGCGAGTTCGGCGCGACCACAATCAACGGGTAAGTTTCCAGATCGTCTTCTACGAGGGGTCACAATGAGCAAATGGGTATATGCGTTCGACGAGGTGGAACAGGCTGAGGCCTACGCAGGCGATTGGGAAGGGGTGCGGTCTCTTCTCGGCGGCAAGGGCGCCAACCTCGCAGAAATGACGCGCATCGACGTCCCCGTCCCACCTGGATTCACCATCACCACCGAGGCCTGCAACGCATATCTAGCGGCCGGTGAGCGTTTCCCGGACGATATGTGGGGTCAGGTTGTCTCTGCGCTGGAAGGGATCGAGGCCAAGGCGGGCAAGAAGTTCGGCGATCCATCCAATCCTCTCCTCGTTTCCTGCCGCTCCGGCGCCAAGTTCTCAATGCCCGGGATGATGGACACGGTTCTCAACATCGGTCTGAACGACGAAGTGGCCGAAGGTCTGGTCGAGCTGACGGGGGACGCCCGTTTCGTTTACGACTCGTACCGTCGACTGGTCCAGATGTTTGGATCCGTGGTGCTCAATGTCGACGACGAGCCTTTTGAAGACGTTCTCTCGGAGTATCGTGCCAAGCGCGGAGTCGATTCTGATTCCGATCTGACGGAAGAGGACTTCCGGGCAATCGTCGGCGAATTCAAGGCCATCGTGCGCCGGTTCGCTCACCAGGACTTCCCTAGTGACCCCGTGCGTCAACTCGCTTTGGCAGCCGAGGCCGTCTTCCGCTCCTGGAACGGCAAGCGCGCATTCGACTATCGCAACGCGGCCGGAATCGACCACGACCTAGGTACCGGCGTCAACATCCAAACGATGGTGTTCGGAAACATGGGTGACGACTCTGCCACGGGTGTCGCGATGTCCCGCAATGCCACTACCGGGGAGCCCAATCTGGAGGGCGACTTCCTGGTCAACGCTCAGGGTGAGGACGTTGTGGCCGGGATAAGAGCGACGGACACTATTGACCACCTTCGTGAGGTCATGCCCTCCCTGTATGAGGAGTTTGCGGCCACGGCGGTGAAACTCGAGCAGCACTATCGCGAGATGCAGGACATGGAGTTCACCAT
>CBDTUP010000274.1:0-4199 GCA_965363685.1 uncultured bacterium
AACCAATTCGAGTTCCAGATCCAGCTTGCCCGACTCGATCTGCGCAACGTCGAGCAGTTCGTTGACGAGAGACAGCATGTAGCCCGCTTGTTGTTTGATGTCCCTGATGAACATCTTGCGCTCGTCGGGCGATAGGTGATCAGCCGCGTCGAGCAGATCGGCCGTCATCTGGATGGTGGCGAGCGGGCTGCGAAGATCATGACTCGCCATGCCGATAAACGTGTTCTTGACATCGTTGAGCCGGAGAAGCTCCCGATTCTGACCTTCGATGGCATCTACCCGCTCGGCCAGTTCGCTCGTGAGCCGACCTTTCTCGATGGCTCCAGCTAGTTGATCGGCGATGCGTACGAATGTCCTGGTGTGAATGTCTGAATATGCACCGGTCTCATTGCTCGAGAAGAAGAGGAACCCGACCGGGGCACCCTCGATGAGGAGCGGGCAGGTCAAGGACGATCGGACACCTTCCTCGATGAGAAGCCGAGTGGACTCCGAGTTGGGATGCTCGCTTGCATAGGCGACCAGATCGTTGATGATTCTGGGCTCCCCATCCGCCAGCATTTCGCCAAGGCTGGTTTCGGAGAGCGGCAGGCTGTACCCCGCTTTGATGCCAACGTCATCCTGGTCCGAGCGGGCCCAACGGGCTGTCACCGCGTCACCGACGATCATGGCAAACCCGATTCGGTCGTACGGGAGCACTTCGCGGAACCCGTCGTAGACATCGTTCAGCACGTCCTCGAGCAGCACTCCACGCCCGACGGTGGTTGCGAGCCTATCGGGGGCCGTCAGATCACGGAACGTCCCATCGACCTGAGCAGCTAGTTCACCGATCTCCTGACCAAGCCGGTGGGTCTGCGATGATGGGTCTGACTGGATGCTCGCGCAGAGTTCTTCAACTCTACGAATTCGTGATTCGAGATCGGCCTTTTCCACAGATAGTTCCTTCGAGGTCTACTGAAACGCTACAGCGTCCCCGTGGTCGTGAATTCGCCGTGTAGCAGCTGACCCCAGCCGCTCATACCACCCGCTGCCGGCCGGAGTAGATGTTGAATCCGTCGGCCTTCAGGAAACCGACAACCGTGACGCCCAGCTCCTCTGCCAGGTCGACGGCCAGCGAAGAGGCAGCAGAGACCCCACAGACGAACGGTATCCCTGCTACCGCAGCTTTCTGGACCATCTCGAATGATATCCGTCCGGAGACGAGCAGGACCAACTCGGGCAACGGCCACGTTCGGGAAGCCAGCGCACCAACGAGTTTGTCAACAGCGTTGTGACGACCGATGTCCTCCCGGACCGTCAGAATGGATCCGTCCGGTCGGAAGGCAGCGGCCGCGTGGAGTCCTCCGGTCAACGCAAAGGCCTCCTGGGCCTCGACCATGCGGTCCGGAAGTGACAGCAGCACCTCCCGATCAACGGTCGGACCTGCGGCGAGGGGCGGCGACACGATCCGGACTGCGTCGATCGATGCCTTGCCACAGACACCACACGAGGAACTGGTGTACAGATTGCGCCGGAACTGCTCCGGATCAATCAAAACTCCATCAGCCGGGACTATCTCCCATCGGTTGCCCTCATCATCACCGACTGCATTTCGAACCGCGCTGATCTCCGCCGGTCGGAGAATGATCCCCTCAGTGATGGCGAACCCAAGGGCGAGATCCGCCTCATGACCGGGAGTCCGCATCAACACGGCAATTGGAGTTTCAGCGAGCCTGACCTCGAGGGGAGCCTCAGTGGCCAGGAAGTCGTCGACGCCTACATCGCCGTCGACGCCAATCCTCACCACTCGGCGTTGTTCTATTGAATGCACTGGGTCAGCCTATCGGGCGACCCGCACATACATCATGTTGAGACCAAGAGATCGGCATCCTCGGGTTCGTTGACCGCCGGCGCAATGGACGCCGCGCAGACCTTGTACTCCGCCGTCCGCGTGACGTTGTCGAAGGCATCGTTGGTGATCCGGTTGGTGGGCTGGTCCGCGAAGTGGAAGGGCATCCACAGTGCTCCCGGCCTGGTCCGGTCTCCAACTCTGGCCTTTACGGTGAGTTCTCCGCGTCTGGTCTTGACCAGCATCAGATCCCCGTCGTCGACGCCCAACCGTTTTGCATCGAGCTGGTTCAGTTCGACGAAGTTCTCTCGCTGCTTCTGCCGAATAGCGCCGGTCTTCTGAGTCATGTTGCCGATGTTGTAGTTGTACAAAGTGCGACCGGTCGAGAGTATGTACGGATACTCATCGTCCGGCAGTTCGGCTGCCTCCCGGTAATTGATCTCGTGAAAGAATCCGAGACCCCGGGTGAATCGACCTTCGTGCAAGAAGCCGGTCCCCTGGTGATCGGGCGTTGGGCACGGCCATTGAAGACCGACCTCGTCGATTCGATCGAAGCTCATCCCACCGTAGCTCGGTGTCAGGCTCGCCATCTCGTCGAAGATCTCCCCGGCGTCGGCATACGACATCGGGTGACCCATCGCGGTGGACATCAAACAGATGATCTCCCAGTCGGGCTTGGCTTCTCCCGGTGGGTTCACAGCCTTGCGCACCCTCTGCACCCTACGTTCCGTATTGGTGAAGGTTCCATTCTTCTCGGCGAAACTCGAGGCAGGCAGGATCACGTCGGCGAGTTTGGCGGTCTCAGACATGAAGATCTCCTGGCAAACCAGGAATTCCAGGTTCTTCAGATTGGCAATCACCTTGGCCTGGTTCGGTTCGGAGAGGACCGGGTCTTCCCCAAAGACGTAGAACCCGCGCAAGACACCTTCGCCCGCTTGCTCAATGAAGTCGGTTACGACACCGCCCTTGTTAGTCGGGATTTCGACACCCCAGGCGTTTGCGAACTTGATTCGGACGGCCTCGTTCTCGACCTTCTGATAGCCCGGGAAGTCCCCCGGCATGGCACCCATGTCGCAGCCGCCCTGGACATTGTTCTGCCCGCGGAGGGGGTTCACGCCGCTAGAGGGCTTGCCGATCTGCCCGCACAGCATCGCCAGGTTGGCGAGGTTCTGAACGTTCTCGGTGCCGGAGGTGTGTTCGGTGATCCCCAGTGTGTAAAAGATGGACGACGGGTCGCCGTTGGCGTAGATCTCGGCCGCCCGACGGATCAACTCAGCAGGCACATCACAGACCTCGGCAGCTTGCTCAACGCTGACCCCTTCGAGGTTCGCCACGAATGCGTCGAAGTTCTCGCAGCGAGAATCCACAAACTCTGCATCGTGCAACTCACTGTCAAGAATGTGTCGCATCATTGCATTGATCAGCATGTTGTCCGTGCCGGGCTTGTGCTGAATGTGCACGTCGGCTCTCCCGGCCACCCAGGTCTTGCGCGGGTCGCAGACCACCATCTTGGCTCCCCGTTTCAGAGCCTTCTTCATCTCGAGTCCGATGATCGGGTGGGCTTCGGTGGGATTCGAGCCGATGATGAACAGGGTGTCTACGTCTTTGATCTCTCCGATCGAGTTGGTCATGGCTCCCGATCCAAAGGACATCGAGAGGCCGGCAACGGTCGGGGCATGACAGGTGGTTGCGCACTGATCCACGTTGTTGGTCGCCCCCGCAGTTCTGGCGACCTTCTGCATCAAATAGTTCTCCTCGTTGGTACAGCGCGACGAACTGAGGAACGCCACCGAAGCTGGGCCATGTTCGTCACGGATTTCCCGCAAACGCCGGCCGGCCAGTTCGAGAGCCTCATCCCAGGAGGCTGCGCGAAACTCTCCGTCTTCCTTGATGAGGGGAGTCGTCAGCCGGTCGCCAGAATGGACGTACTCAAAGCCGAACTTGCCCTTGACGCACAGATTCCCGTCATTCGGCACCGACCCAACAGGTGAAGTCACACGCACAATGCGGTTGGTCTCCGTATTGACGTTCAGGTCCATCACGCAGCCGACACCACAGTACGGGCAGACCGTTCGGACTTTCTCCAGATCCTTCATCTGGCCTCTGCCGAGCGCAGCCTGGTCGTACATAGCACCCGTCGGACAGGTCGAAATGCAGAGTCCGCAGAGCACACAAGATGTCTCGTTGAGCGGAACGTCGAACGGAGTGGTCACCTCTGCGCCCGCCGCCCGGCTCTTGAATGTGAGAGCGCTGGCCATCACCACTTCATCACAGATGCGGATGCAACGGCCGCAGGTGATGCAGAGTTGCGGATCGAAGGAGATCGCCTTGTTGCCGGTGTCGCCCTGCAGGCAATACAGCGTGGCATCCTGCG
>CBDTUP010000275.1:0-4198 GCA_965363685.1 uncultured bacterium
GGTGATGCCGAGCAGCAGCGGGCGGCCGTTGCGACCGCCGCTTTCGTCTTCGCGTCCAACGAGGTTTACGACGAAGTGGACCTCTTTCTGGAGCAGCGGGTTCGGTTCCTCGGAGCCTTCTCGCTATTTCCAGGTGACGGGGACGAACCTCTGATCCTCGGAGAAGACCCGATCATGGGCATGGGAATGGGAATCGGTGGGCGAGGCTCGCGCTTCGTTCAACCGGACTCGGTGGTGCAAATCCTGAGCTCAGACGGCGCGGTCTTCGCCACCTCGCTGGCACTACCGGTCGATGAGGTCGATCTCGAGGTCCTCGGCGGCGATCGACCCGCCACCATCCACACGGTCGAGGTCGAAGGCGAGCCATTCCGAGTGATCACGGCACCGTTCACCATCCCGACGCTCGGGGGTCAACCTCTCGGCGCCGTCCAGGTTGGCCGATCGCTGACTGAGGCGACGGCGGTCCTGGATGGGATGAAGGCCAGCATGCTCTCTATGGGCGCGGTAGGAGTAGCGGTCGCAGCAATGGCAGGCTGGCTCATTGCGGGCAGAGCGTTGCGGCCTGTGGGGGATCTGACTGCTGCTGCGGAGCACGTTGCCATCACTCAGAATCTCGACTCCCCTATCGAGGTCAAACAGGAAGACGAGGTAGGACGCCTTGCATCCTCTTTCAATGCCATGCTGGCGGCGCTGGCGGAATCCAAGCGCCAGCAGCAACAACTGGTGGCCGACGCTGGACACGAACTTCGCACACCCTTGACGAGCCTCCGGACGAATATCGAACTGTTGGCCCGGGCAGATTCGCTACCCGTCGATCAACGGAAAGAGCTGCTGGCGGATGCCAAGACCGAGCTGGAGCAGCTCTCGGAACTGGTTGTCGAACTCGTCGACCTGGCTGGATACAGGTCGGTTGAAGAACCCATCTCGGAGATCCGGATTGATGAGATAGTTGCATCCGTGGCCGGTCGGGCGGAGCGACGCTGGGGCCGGGCAATCGAGGTCGATGCCGCACCGGCCGTGATTTCGGGACGCCCGGGTGCGATCGAAAGGGCAGTCTCGAATCTCGTCGAGAACGCAGTGAAGTGGGGTCCGCCGGAGTCGGCGATCACAGTGAGCCAGCGGGATGGCCGAGTCCTCGTGCGAGACCACGGTCCCGGGATCGAAGAAGAGGACCTGCCGCTGGTATTCGATCGCTTCTACCGGGCCACGACCGCTCGGGACATGCCTGGGTCGGGATTGGGCCTGGCCATCGTTCGGCAGATAGTTGAAGACCACGGGGGTACGGTCTCTGCTGCGAATGCCCCCAGTGGCGGCGCCGAAGTTGGCTTCGATATCCCGCTCAGCTGATCAACCGCTGCGAGCGACGAGGATCAAGTCCCCTACGTTGGTTCCGGTCGGGCCGGTCACGATCACGTCGCCAACAGCAGCCAGATAGCTGTTCGAATCGTTCCGTGCCAGGTAATCGGCGGCGTCGAGCCCCAGTCTCCGGCCCCGTTCGACGGTGTGCCCGTCAACGATCGCACCGGCTGCTTCGCTCATGCCGTCGACCCCATCGGTTCCGCCCGCAAGCAAGACGACACCGTCATCACCGGAGAGTTGGACGGAGGCGGCCAGCGCCAGTTCCTGGTTGCGGCCCCCGGCACCCTCTCCGCGCACCGTCACGGTGGTCTCTCCGGCGTAGACGAGCATCTGGCCGGGTGCGAGTTCCCTGGAATCGCTGACGATCCGACCAGCCACATCGCGCGCTTCGCCGGTCAGCGAGGTTGTCACCAACGTGGCGTCCCAGCCTCTGGCCGACGCACGACTGATTGCACCCAGAGCTGCGTCGGCGGCTGATGCCACCACAGAGATCCACTGCTTATCGAACACATCACCCTGCGAAGGTGTGTCTTCGATCTCTCCTAAGGCACCCACCTCGAGCCGATCAATAACTGCGGGCGGAACGTCCCGACGGATCCGGTACCTGTCGAACACAGCGATAGCATCCTGAAAGGTCGTAGGGTCGGGCACCGTCGGCCCCGAGGCAATGACGCTGAGGTCGTCACCGACAACGTCGGACACGACCAGCGTCGAGATCGACCTCGCTCCCGAGAGTGTTTCGGCTAGGCGACCACCCTTCACCGCCGACAAGTGCTTCCGCACGGTATTGAGTTCGTCGATCGTCGCCCCGCACCTCAAGAGCGCCCGCGTGGTCGCCGCCATGTCGGTGAGTCGAATCCCCTCGGCCGGCAACGTCAAAAGGGCAGAGCCACCGCCGGAAATCAGCACTACCGCCAGATCACGGTTTCCAGCCGACCCCGCAACTTCGACTAGGCGCCGGGCGGCAGCGACGCTCCGCTCGTCGGGGACGGGATGTGTGGCCGGCATAACCTCGAGACCGGCGATCTCTACGGGGGCGTTTGATACCACGACGCCTTCCGTGCGTTGATCGTGCAACACTGCTGCGGCCGCAGACGCCATCGGAACCGACGCCTTCCCGAACGCAAGAATGACACATCGATCAACCTCAGTCAGGTTGATCCACCCATCTCCGAAAGCAAGCAGATCACCGTCCCGGTAGAGAGATTTGCGGACGGCGGCATGAGGCTCCACTGCCGCAACGCCCGCCTGAAACACCCTCAGGAGACTTCCGCGCCGCTCGGGATCGTTTTCCAACACGCCTTCATCGAAGCCCGGCACGCTCATTCTGCGAGCACAGCCCTCTCGGTGTAGCCGGAGATCGTCGAACGCAGGTATTCCTGCGAGTGTTCGTATCCACGCAACGCCCTGGCGGTGGTGTAGTTGAGGACACGAATGACCCACAGCTTGAACAACAACTCTTCCCAGTCATCATCGCCCGGCGTGAAGGATTC
Source organism: uncultured bacterium (assembly GCA_965363685.1). Taxonomy (GTDB): domain Bacteria; phylum Actinomycetota; class Acidimicrobiia; order Spongiisociales; family JAHEDJ01; genus JAHEDJ01. Next base: position 2,853 of record CBDTUP010000275.1, read on the forward strand.
CAGCAGCGTTGAGTAGGTCTCGGCCCAGGCTTCCTCATCCATGAAGGCGAAGGTCGCCGACTTGCGGTTCTCCAGTACGCCCTGCTGCACCTCGTCGGAGAATGAGCCGAGCAACTCCACCTGCCGCTCGTTCCACCGTTGACCGGGCATGCGCAAGGTCGCTTCGATGTTGTAGCCGACTTTCTCAGTGATCGAGGAGGGCACGGATGCTGTTGCTTCGACCTGGTGGTTGATCGGCCTCGTCACCTTCTCGCCCCGGAGGGCCTGAATCGCAGCAAAGCACTCGACGAGCATGGTTTTGAGATCCGTCAAGCCTCCGTAGAGAGCATGGGCCTTGCCTTGCTCCACGTACGTCTCATACACCGAGAATCCGGATTGCACCGTTGCGAACGTGTAGAGGGTGTCGATCCCCCAATTGCTTTGAGCCTGGACCCGATCGTCGGCCACCAGCGCCTCCGTGACTGATCTGCTGAACAGGAGTTCTCCGCCCAGGGGTTGCTCAATCCGCGGGAGTTCGCTGCGCGGCCACAGCAAGGCGAATCCGGTCCGCGTAATCATCCAAGTGATCATGGCGTCGGTGCTCGAGCGGGGAAAGAAGTGCCTCACCGCGTCGTAGCCAAGGTCGGCCCCCCGTTCCGCCTGAGTGATCCATTCAGGACCAAAACTCGTGATGTCGGCGTCGTAGAAGTGGATTCGCTCCGCGTCGGTCTCGGACAGGAAGTACCGGAGTCCGGTATTCATGCCGTCGCCCTTGCCCGGTCGCATATCCCCGATCCGATCCTGCAACACGAGGTCGATCGGGGTGGACGTCTCCCTTCCTATCTCTTCGCGACTCCGGGCAACCGCCTCGAAAGTCGACTCCTGCTCAAAACCAACTGCCAACACGCGGCCCACCGCCGGGTGCGAAGCGGCTATCCGTATGTTCGTCAGCACGACGTTCGGGTCTTCGGTCTTGAATGGGAAAACAACGAGGGACATAGCTTTCACGCTAACGCGTGAAAGCTGCCATTGGCCATGGCCGTTGGCCATTTGCTCCGAGTAGCGGTCGCCCGTAGCACGATGGCCGGCCGACTTCGTCGGCAGGCCGCGAAATCTTTTCTTGGGTCTGATTCGATTTCTCTAGTCCAGCACTCCATAATCTGAAACGTGACTCAGGCGTCAAGTTCTCAGGTAGCCGTCACCTCTCCTCCGACTGCGCGCGGCCGGGCAACCAGACAAGCACTCCTCGACGCGGCGGAAGAAGTATTCGGTGAACTCTCGTTTGACCGGGCCTCCGTCTCCGAGATAACCCGCAGAGCCGGAGTCGCCCAAGGCACCTTCTACGTCTACTTCGAGGACAAGAAGGC
>CBDTUP010000276.1:0-4198 GCA_965363685.1 uncultured bacterium
CCTGCAGATCATCACCAACCTGCTTCAAAACATCGACCGGTATGCGCCACTTGGAGCTGTGGAGATCGAGGTCACGATCGGATCCACTCATGCGGCTGTTTCCATGAGCGATGAGGGACCCGGCGTCTCGCCATCGCTGCACGAGAAGATATTCGAGACTCAGACCGAATCGAGCATGGGATTGGGAATGGGCCTCGAGCTCAGCCGCGAGCTTGCTTTGTCCATGGGGGGTGATCTCAGGCTGGATGCATCCCGAAGAGGCGGTGCCACCTTCACGCTTTCCCTGCCGGTTGCAGAAGTCGAGAACGGTCACCTCGACAACCGAAGGCAGTCGTCAATCTCGTCCACGCCCAGGGCACGGCTTCTCGTCGATATGGCAGCGGCGCTGGCTGAGACCTCCCTCGATCAGGCAATCGCCGGCCTGCAAAGCATCTACTCGGACATCCTCGGCGCGACGAGTGCGGTTCTAATGGTGCCCGATGGTGACGAACGGTTCCGTGCGTTGGGAGGCTTCGCAGCTACCGAGAAAGTGGAAGCTCCTCAGACCGATCCGTTGTTGGCACGGGTGCTTGCGAGCAGGCTCCCCGTCCTATGCAAGTCACTCAGAGAATGCGATCCCCACTGGGCGGACAAGCTCGACGTCGAAGCCGGACTCTTCATCCCGGTATTCCGTGGCGATGAGGTCGCAGGTGTGCTCGTTCTGGGCTGGATCACCGCCGATCTCATGCCGGATGGCTCCGTGGAAATCGCCGAATCGCTCGGGACGATCGCGGCCGCAGCCCTGGACCGATCCAACCTGGCCGATGAAGTGGCGTTTGAACGATCCGTCCGGGAGTCGGTGATGGAGGCACTTCCGATCGCAATCTCGGTATTCGTCGGGGATCCTCCCAACCTCGTTTATTGGAACCAGCGCGAGAGACAACTGCTGGGAGTTGACCACGACGACGACCGCCCGATGGCCCTGAGCGCGAGCCAGGAGTTGTTCGAGGTCGCCTTCGCCGACGGAACACCCCTAACCCTCGAGAACGCACCCGTGGTCGAGACCATCAGGACAGGACGCAGCACAGGTCCTTTTTTTCTACGAATATGCCGGCTCGAAGGTCGGAGCGTCTACGCCCGGACCTACTGTGCTCCATTCTTCGACGGTGCCGGAAAGGTGGCAGGCGCGGTGGTCACATCGGAGGAAGTCGACTCAAACGCCGTGCTCTCCCCCACCGCCATTCGCTAGCCCCCACTATCGAAGGCCGGCGAGTCCGGTTATTACTGAGAGTAGTTCGAACTCATTCGCATGGTCTCCGCGATGTGGACGTTGACCAACGCCGGTTTGCCGCTCGCTACAGCTCTCTTCAGGGCAGGAGCGAGTTGGTCGGCATCATCTACGAACTCCCCGTATCCTCCCAGGCCCTCGACCATTGCGTGATACGGACGGATTCCCAGGTCGGTTGCCACCATGCGGTCGGGATAGAACATCCGGTGGAACGTCTTGATGTTGTTCCAGACTCCGTCGTTGCCGACAACGCCTACGATGGGCAGGCCGAGACGGACCATTGTGTCGTACTCCATGCCGTTGAAACCGAAGGCGCCGTCGCCATACACGATGCCAACGAGCTTGTCCGGAAATGCCAGCTTGGCAGCAATGGCGTACGAGGGCCCGGTGCCAAGCGTTCCGAACGGTCCAGGATCGAGAACGTGCCCCTGTTCCGATACTTGAAGCCAGCGGGCGGCCGTCGACACCACGTCACCACCGTCAACTGCCACGATCGAATCTGGCCCGAAGAACACTCCGACTTCCTTCGCAAAACGCAGTGGCGGCACCGGGGATCCGCCAACCGAAGCCTCTACCTCGGCCACCTCTCGTTTCTCAGCTTCCTCCGCCAGGATCTCACCGGTCCAGGCACGCTCACCCGATACCTCGAACTCGGTCGCCCGCGCCGCCAGTTGACCGACGACTACTGCGGGATCTGCCACCACACCAAAATGGGCAGGGCGGTTCCACCCGATCTTGGTTGGATCGGAGTCGATCTGGATCACGGTCGCCTCGCTCGAGATCTTGCGGCCGTAACCCGTCCGGAAATCCCAGTCGACTCCCAACGCAAGGACCAGATCGGCGCCCGCAAAAGCGGCCGAACGCGCGCGGTTGCCCAACAGTCGATGTCCGAAGGGAAGGGAGCCTCGCGCCCGGGAGTTCAGGTACGTCGGGGCGTCGAGAATCTCAGCTACTTGAGCTAGATCCGCGGCTGCGCCTCTTAGGCCGGCTCCGGCGAAGATCATTGGTCGTTCGGCCGCCGACAAGAGGCCGACGGCCTCCGCCAGCACCGCCTCCGATATCCCCTGAGGGCGGTCGGCCCGGTACTGATCCGGCCACTCGATCGAATCTTCTTCCACAAGATCGAACTGGACGTCCATTGGTACGTCGAGAAATACCGGGCCACCACGGCCGGTGAAGGCGGCTCGCGACGCCGTTGCCACATAGTCGGCCAGCCGCTCTGTCTTGTGGGCGGTACCCGCCCAGGCCGTCACCGAGTGGAACAGCTGTGGATGATCCATCTCCTGCAGACCACCCATGAGCTCCTGACGATCCAGGTGTCGGCCACCCAGCAAGAGCATCGGCGTGGCGGAGAAGAACGCATTGGCCACGCCGGTCATCGCATCGGTGACGCCGGGGCCGGCTGTAACTGCCGCAACGCCGAGTTTCCCTGTCAATCGCCCATAAGCCTCTGCCGCATGGGCGACCGCCTGTTCATGGCGGAGGTCGACGATCCGGATGCCTTCCTGCACGCACCCGTCGAGGATGGGCACGATATGCCCACCGGTCAATGTGAAAAGTGTGTCGACACCCTCGTTCCTGAGCGCTCGGGCAATGATCTGCCCACCGTGAATCTTTGCCATCAGGGGACAGTATCACCATTCACATCGACAAAAAGGGCACCAACCAAGAGACGGTCAGAATCGTCAAGTGGGTACCTAGATCTGCCGATTGATGACGGGTGATGCGAAGGCGGACGAAACCAGGGAGTCCACCGGACTTGGAGCGCCTCGTTGCCGGAATGGTTCGGCTGCGGCGCCACGGCTATGGAGCTGCCGCCGCGATTGCGTTCATAGGCTCGATCGGCACCCAGGATCCGGTATGGATGATCGTCACGCTCCTTGCCGTAATCGGGTTCTTCGCCGGCACCGGCTTCCGCATGCCCGATCGACGACTGATGGCTGGTCTGATAACGGACCACGTCGTTGCCCTCTCATTGTGGTGGATGGTCGGTCCCAGCTCCGTCGTCGACTTGCTGCCGATCGTGATCATTTCGTTGAGCGCTTTCATTCTCCCGGCGCGAACGGCCATCCCGACCATCCTCACCGGCATCGCAGTCGTCGCCGCTCGCATCCCTCTCCATCTGGCCGGCACCGAATCGATCTTCCCGATGTACTGGAGCGATGAAGCCGGGCTCACCTCGGATGTAGTGATTGCGGTAGTGGCACTCATTGTTCTCGCGATTGCGTCGGCGGCGGTGTTCTTCAGTGTCGGCAGTCTGATCGAACGATCGCGGCTCCAGCTATCCGACTCCGAGCACCGCTACCGGACCCTCGTCGAGGCATCACCCGACGCGATACTCATCCATCAGGGTGGTGCCCTGAAGTTCGTCAATGAAGCGGCCGCGATCATGCTGGGCTACCGGATTCCGCACGCGGCTCTAGAGATGGCGTACCTGGATCACGTCGCCCCGGAGGACCGGGCGTCAGAGATCGAGCGAATGCACCAGGTAGCAGAAGGACAACTCACCGAACTCGCCGAAATCCGACTCCTACGCACTGACCGTTCGCTACACGCAGTCGAGGCCGTTGGCATCCCGGCCGAATTCAACGGAAAACCCGCGGTGCAGGTGGTGTTGCGTGATGTCACCGCCAGGCAGGCTCTCAGCGACACCCAGCAGTTGCTCGAAGCAGCCTTCGATAGTTCGGCCAGCGGTATGGCCGTCGTCGACATGCAAGGCAACTACCTGAGGGTCAACCAGGCACAATGCGATCTCTTCGGTCACTCGCGGGAGGAATTCCTCATGATGACGTGGCGCGATCTCACCGATCCCACCGACAGAGAGGCGAGCGACGCCGCAGTAGCGCAGCTCATCGCGGATGACACGGAGGACAGCTTCAGCATCTCCAAGAACTACGTCCATGCCGACGGCTCACTCGTCTCCGGCCACAC